>JAMPEO010000189.1 GCA_023665105.1 Candidatus Gastranaerophilales bacterium
GTTCCGTTCTTTTCTATAAGCGGTTCTGATTTCGTAGAAATGTTTGTCGGTGTTGGTGCAAGTCGTGTTAGAGATTTGTTTGAACAAGCTAAAAAGCATCAACCTTGTATTATATTTATAGATGAAATTGATGCGGTAGGTCGTCAACGTGGTGCCGGTTTAGGCGGTGGTCATGATGAAAGAGAACAAACTCTTAACCAATTATTAGTTGAGATGGATGGTTTTGACAAAAACACAAATATTATAGTTATTGCAGCAACAAACAGACCTGACATTTTAGACAATGCACTTTTAAGACCGGGTAGATTTGACAGACAAATCGTAATAAATAAACCTGATGTTGGCGGCAGAGAACAAATTTTAAAAGTTCACGCTAAAAACAAACCATTAGCTGATGAAGTAGATTTAAAAGTTCTTGCAAAACGCACTCCGGGATTTACAGGTGCTGATTTACAAAACCTATTAAATGAAGCTGCATTATTAGCTGCAAGACACGATAAAACAAAAATCGAAATGCCTGATTTGGAAGAGGCAATCGATAAGATTATGGCTGGTCCGGAAAAGAAAAGTCGTATCATATCAGATGAAGAAAAAGAAAACACAGCATATCACGAAGTTGGTCATGCACTGTTGGCAAAACTTCTTAAAGGATGCGACCCGCTTCACAAGGTTTCTATCATTCCAAGAGGAATGGCACTTGGTGTAACAATGACATTGCCTGAAAAAGATTATCTTACAATAAAGAAATCTCAATTATTGGATAGAATTACAATGATTTTAGGCGGAAGAGTTGCCGAAGAGCTTATCTATGGAGCAGATTCTGTAACAACAGGTGCCTCTAATGACTTGGAAAAAGTTTCTAATATGGCAAGAAAAATGGTTACTTCTTATGGTATGAGTGACAAAATGGGAAATCTAACTTATGGAAAATCAGAAGAACATGTCTTTATGGGCAGAGATTTCGGACACAACAGAGATTTTTCAGAGGAAATTGCTGCTGAAATAGATAGAGAAGTTAAAAAGATAGTTGATGAACGTTATGCTATTGCAAAAGATTTATTAAGCAATAACAGAGATATGCTTGAATATATTTCTAAAGCATTGCTTGATAGAGAAACTCTTGACGAAAAAGAGTTTGACGAACTTATGGAAACTGTAACACAGAACAGAGGAGCTAATAATGGATAATAATCAAAATCTAGTATTTCAACAATATAAATTATATTCAGAACAAAAAGAAGCTTTTATTACAAGAAGTTTTGCAATAAACAGATTTTACTTATGTTTATCCATTATATTATTGGTGCTTTCATATTTCACAAAAAATGCAATTTTTGCATATATGATTCCGTTAAGTGCTTTAATTTCAATCATTGGAATTGGCTCAACCATATTATGGTGGATGAATATGGATTCATATAATATGCTTATAAAAATCAAATTCGCAAAAGTATTGGAAGTAATAGAACAACAGTTACCTGTACAACCATACAGAGATGAATACAAAGGAATAGAAGAATTTAGAACAAACAAAAAAATGTTTTTATTTTCTGATATGCAAAAGACATTTGCAGTAATTATATTTTTAATGTTTTTTGTTTCATTGTTAGAAAACGTTATTCCATTACTAATAAAACAATTTATCTAATTATAGACATTTGGGGAGCGTGAATTTAATGTCTAAAGAAAATCTTTTTAGAAAATATCTGCAAGAAAAGATTCTTATTCTTGATGGAGCAATGGGAACAATGCTTCAAAAACAGAATCTAACAGAAGAAGATTTTCGTGGTGAATTGTTCAAAGATTCTAAAATAGATTTAAAAGGCAACAATGATATTCTATCGATAACAAAACCTGAAGCTATTGAGATTGTGCATAGAGCTTATCTTGAAGCAGGAGCAGATATAATAGAATGCAACACTTTTAGTGCAAATTCTATTTCACAAAAGGATTATGGACTGGAAAATCATATTAAAGAACTGAATAAAAGTGCCGTAAAGATAGCACGTTCTCTAGCAGATGAATATACAAAAAAAACACCCAACAAACCACGATTTATTGCAGGTTCCATTGGTCCCACAAACAAAACCGCATCTATTTCTCCTGATGTAATGAATCCTGCATATAGAAGTGTTAGTTTTGATGAACTTGTAGAATGTTATACAGAACAAATAGAGGTGCTTGTCGAGTACGGTGTTGATGTTTTATTGGTTGAAACGATATTTGACACCTTAAATGCAAAAGCAGCATTATATGCAATTAGAACAGTCTTAAAACAACAGAATAAAGATATTCCAATAATGGTATCGGTAACATTGACGGATAAATCAGGAAGAACATTATCGGGACAGACATTAGAAGCGTTCTATTACAGTATTGAATTTGCAAATCCTACAACAGTCGGATTGAATTGTTCTATGGGAATTGATGCTATGATACCTTATGTAGAAGAATTGTCAAAAATAGCTTCTTGCGGAATAAGTTTATATGCAAATGCAGGGCTGCCAAACGAGTTTGGAGAATACGATGCAACACCTGATGATATGGCAAAAGGATACGAAAAACTTGCAAAAGACGGACACATTAATATTTGCGGCGGATGCTGCGGAACTACTCCCGAACATATAAAAGCCATCTATGAAAAAGTAAAACAATACAAACCTAAACAAATAAATCCTAATAACCATAAAAATGAAACACATTTCTGCGGTCTGGAACCTTTTGTATACAATGGACACCAAAATCTTATAATGGTTGGGGAACGGACAAATGTGACAGGTTCTAAGAAATTTGCAAAACTAATTGAAGAACACAATTTTGATGAAGCATTGAATATCGCGAGAAAACAAATTGAAAACGGAGCAAATATTATTGATATTAGTATGGATTCTGATTTATCAAACGTAAAAGAAAATATGTGTGAATTTTTAAACCTTGTTGCCTCAGAGCCTGAAATTGCAAAAGTTCCTGTGATGGTAGACTCTTCCGATTTCGAAGTTATTGAAGCAGGATTAAAATGTATTCAATCAAAACCAATAGTAAATTCTATCAGCCTTAAATCAGGTGAAGAAGAATTTATAAGACAAGCTAATATCATTCGTAATTTGGGTGGTACAGTTGTTGTTATGGCATTTGATGAACAAGGTCAAGCTTCAACGAAAGAACGACGTATAGAAATTGTTTCAAGAGCCTACGATATCCTTGTAAATAAATGCGATTATAATCCGACAGATATAATTTTTGACTTGAATGTATTTCCATTAGTTACAGGGATAGCTGAACACAACAGCAATGCAACCTCATTCATTGAAGCATTACAAGTTCTAAAGAATAAATATCCGTTAGCTTTGTTTTCCGGCGGGATAAGCAACTTATCTTTTTCTTTTAGAGGGCTGAATAAAATCAGAGAAGCAATGCATACTATATTTTTGTACCACGCAATTAAAGCAGGGTTATCAATGGGTATAGTTAACGCAGGGATGCTTATGACTTATGACGAAATTGAAGAGCCTCTAAAAACGCTTGTTGAAGATGTTGTGCTAAACAGGTCAGAAGAAGCTCCTGACAAGTTATTAGAATACGCCGAGAAGCTAAAACAATCCGGACAAAACACACACGAACACAAGACCGAAGAGTGGAGAAACTATAGCGTAGAAAAACGTATTCAATATGCACTAATCAAAGGTTATACAGAGTACTTAAAAGAAGATATTACAGAAGCATTAACAACATACAAACCAATAGATATAATAGAAAAGATACTACTTGAGGGAATGAACATTGTCGGAGAATATTTTGGAGCGGGTAAAATGTTTTTGCCTCAGGTTGTAAAAAGCTCCAGAATAATGAAACAAGCCGTAGAATTATTACAATCAAATTTTGCGAAAACAAATAAAACAAATACTATCGGAACCATCGTACTAGCGACCGTAAAAGGTGATGTTCAT
>JAMPEO010000018.1 GCA_023665105.1 Candidatus Gastranaerophilales bacterium
CTCGACATCCGGTTTTGGAGACCGACGTTCTACCAACTGAACTAAGGACGCTTATTTGTGAGCAGAAATAATTAACTGCTCACTAAAATAACTATTTTGTTTCCTTGTGTACAGTATGTTTTTTACAAGTAGGACAATATTTGTTTAGTTCAAGTCTTTCCTTGATATTCTTTTTATTTTTTACTGTAGTATAGTTTCTTTCCTTGCATTCTTCACAAGCTAAAACTACCATTTTGTCAACTTTACCTTTGATACCCATTTGTCTTATCCTTTATTTTAATGATTTCTTTCCTATTTAAAAAAGAATGTGCTATCACATTCTTTCTATATCGGCTCTACTATGTTAAAATAAACATAAATAAAAAGCAAATATTTATTATGTTTTATTACGCATTATTAACTTGATATATAGCCCAACAAGGCTAATTACGTATTAAATATATTTATGAATGTTTAAGAATTATCTAAAATTAACATGTAAGAGTATTACATATTATGGAAAATACTCATGAAAAATTTATTTTTATTTTTTATTCTTATAACAGCAAGTTTTCAAACAGCATTTGCCTTTGATGCGTTATTTAGAAAAGAATACACACCAACATACCAGCAAGTTGATAAAACACGTTCAAATTATCAACTGCCATCTACGAAGCTTCATCCACAATCAAATGATCGCGTGCAAAACCAATTAAGACATTTTAGCCAAGATCCACAAGGCTCGCCAAGATATAATTCAAGCTGCCAATTTGGCGTATGCATGCCTGGAGGTCCCGGTTCAAGCATGTATAACAACAATAGTAAGCGTTAACTATAATACATCAAAACCAGTGTATTTTCTTAAAACTTCAGGTATAACAATAGAACCGTCTTTTTGTTGGAAGTTTTCAACAATAGCTGCAAATGTTCTGCCAACAGCCAAACCTGAACCATTGATAGTATGAACAAATTGAACCTTACCATCTTTATCTCTATACCTGATATTCGCTCTTCTAGCTTGGTAATCACCGTAATTTGAACAACTTGAGATTTCTTTATACGTATTATAAGATGGCATCCATACCTCTAGATCATAGCATTTATTAGCCGAGAAACCTATGTCAGAAGAACAAAGAGCAACTCTTCTAAAAGGAAGTCCTAGCATTTCAAGCATTCTTTCACCATCTTGAGTAAGTTTTTCGTGCTCTTCCGGACTGCTTTCAGGAGTAGTAAGCTTAACCATTTCAACCTTATTAAACTGGTGAACCCTAATCAAACCTCTTGTATCTTTTCCTGCAGAACCTGCTTCACGTCTAAAGCATGGCGTATATGCAGTCATATACTTAGGCAAATCTGCTTCAGATAAAATTTCATTCGCATAAATATTTGTAACAGGAACCTCTGCAGTAGGAATCAAATATAAATCTTCATCCACACATTTATACATGTCTTCAGCAAATTTAGGTAACTGACCAGTCCCTGTCATAGTTGCTGCATTAGCCATAAATGGAGGTAAAATTTCTTCATACCCTTCATTTTCTGTATGCTGATCTAAGAAAAAGTTAATAATTGCTCTTTCAAGTCTTGCACCCTTGCCTCTATATAAAGTAAATCTTGATTGTGATAATTTTACACCACGTTCAAAATCGACAAGATTCTTTTCTTCACAGATATCCCAATGAGCCTTAGCCTCAAAATCAAATTTCGTTGGTTCACCTTTTCTATAAACTTCAACATTATAATCTTCTGTAGGACCTACTGGTGTAGATTCATCAGGAATATTTGGAATATGCAACAACAAGTCTCTTTGTTTTGTATCAAGTTCAACTTGTTTTTCTTCTAATTCTTTAATTCTATCACCCAATTCTCTAACTTCAGCTTGTATAGAATCCGTGTTTTCACCATTTTTTTTCATCATACCGATTTTTTGAGATTCAGATTTTCGCTTTGCTCTCAATTCATCAGCCTCAGTTTGAACTTTTCTACGTTCAACATCAATTTCTATAACTTTATCTATTGATAATTCAGGATTTCTTCTCTTTAAAAGTTCATTTATTCTTTCAGGATTTTCTCTTATCAATTTTATATCAAGCATTTTATACCTCAACTTCCTATAATTCGTATTTTTATATTATTAAAAATATAATTCATAATCAATTTATTTTAAGAATTATGTTTCTTTTTTATATGAAAACATTTTTTTATTTTACCCCAAAAGGTTTGTTTTTCTTTGTTAATTTGTTCTTCGCTAGCAGTAATTTCCTTAAAGTTTTGACTATCTTCTTTTCTTAGTATCTTTTCTTCTTCTAAAGCCTGTTTTTCTTCTTGTTTTAATTTTTTATTTTCTTCTTTAAGCTTTTTCTTATCTAAATCAAGAGATATTTGATTTCCAACAATATTTTTACCGATAGCTTTTTCAAGATTAGCACGAGCACAATTATACTCATACAACGTATTATAATAATTCAATTCTGCATCTTGCAACTGCACCTGTGCCTCTTTTAATTCTATAGGATTACCAACACCGGCACGATAACGTCCAAATGATAACTCATAATTCTCTTTTGCTTGTTTTACATTCAATGTAGAAACAGGAATTTTGTTTCTTTTTTCTCTTAAAGAATAAAATGCATTCTGAATTTCTAAATAAATATCATTTTGTGTAGTCATAGCATTTGCAATCTCTTTCGAATGCAAAGATTTCGCCTCTTTAATTTCATTCTTAATCAACATTCCATTTATTGTAGGAAAATTCAAAAAAGCACCAAAATTATAACCATAGTTTGATGTAAAAGTAGCACCACCAATTTGATACTGACCTTCGACAGTTAATTGCGGAACCCAAGCTTTTTTAGTTAATTGCAGATTTTGTCTTGCTGTTTCAATTTTTACTGTAGCAAGTTTATAATCAGGACGAGCCTCTTTTGCAACTTCTACAGCATTCTCAAGAGTAATATCACAAGGCTTATAACGTAGTTTATCTTGAACACTATATTTATTCATATAAGGCAAACCCATTGTATTATTAAGACGTGCCATTGCTATATCAACAGCATTTTCAGCTTCAATAAGTGCAAGTTTTGAATTACTTAAATTAACTTCCGCAATAGTAACATCAACCTTAGGATTTGTACCTGCAGTATAATACCCTTTTGCTTGTTGATAGAATAAATCATATCTTTTAACCATTTCTTCTGCTACACGTTTTTGTTCAAATGTATAAAGCAAATTATAATATGCATTCTTCACATCACAAATAACTTCATTTATAGTAGCTGTTAATGTTATTTTATATTGTTCATTTTCTAATTTTCTTATAGTAACTTGATTTTGCGTAACACCAAAGTCATAAAGCATTTCTGACAAAGAAAGCTGTCCTAATGTATAATAATTAAACACAAGATTTCGACCAAACACATCAGATAACTGTAGTTGTCTAATTCTTGTATAACCTGTTTGCCAAGATATTTGAGGAAACCAAGCTGACCAAGCTTGTCTTATTCTTGCATCAGATGCAAACACATCTTGAATCGCTGCTTGAATTCTCGGATTATTACCTAAAGCAAATTTTAAACAATCTTCTAAAGTAACCTCCAAAGAATTTTGTACACCACCCTGTATTGTCAAATTTTCATCAACTCTTGTATTTACTATAGGCTCAACTAAGTCACTATCAGGATATTCATCCTTTGCATAAGACGGACCTAATTGTTCAGCCATCACACAATTTGATAGTAAAAGAATAGAGAGTAATATAGATAGAAACTTTTTCAAACTAATCCTCCCTCTTTAAGCCTTTTATAACTTTTGTAACTTTTTCTTTAGCTTTAGAAAATAATCTTTTAATTCCACCACCATAAGCCCATTCTTTCATAATATTAATCATTACAAAGAAAGATGGAACAAGAATACTACCTAAAAACGAAACTGCAATCATACCACCAAATACGGTCATCCCGATTGAATTTCTACTACCTGCACCAGCACCTTTAGCCATAATAAGAGGTAACAACCCTAAGATGAATGCAATATTTGTCATCATTACTGCTCTAAATCTGAGTTTAGCAGCTTGCATAGCAGCATCAATATAACCTAATCCATCATTTTCCATTGCATCTTTAGCAAACTCAACAATCAAAATTGCTTGTTTTGTCCCTAGACCTACTAACATAACAAGCCCAATCTGAGCATAAATATCAAGAGCCAAGCCTGAAACATATTGGAAGAATAGTGCACCAACAAGTGCAACCGGTGATATTAACATTACAGCTATAGGCAAAGTCCAGCTTTCATATAACGCAACTAAGAAGAGGTATACAAATGTTAAAGCCATCGCAAGTATTGGTCCTATTTGACCCGCTGATTTCTTTTCTTGTAGAGATGTTCCTGACCACTGATATCCCATTTCCTTATCAAGAATTTTATCAGATAACTTTTCCATTTCATTCATTGCCTGACCAGAGCTTACGTTATTAGCAGGAACACCATTGATAGTAACAGCAGGATATAAATTAAAACGAGTTATTGTATACGGACCAACAGTATCAGTCAATTTTACTATAGAACTTATTGGAACCATTGAACCATAAACATTTCTTACATAAAGTTTATCTATATCAGTTGGTTTTACCCTATAAGGAGCATCTGCTTGTACATATACACGATAAACTCTGCCATATTGATTATAGTCATTGATATAAGTTGAACCAAGTTGTGCAGCCAATGTACTATAAACAGAAAGAATATCTACACCTTGCGACATAGCTTTTTCTTCATCAATTTCAACTTTAATTTGCGGCAAAGAAGATGTATATGTTGTGAAAAGTTTTGAAAATTTAGGATTTTTTCTTGCTTCTTGTAAGAATTTCTGAGTTTCATTATATAATTCTTCAGGTGTTTTATCACCTTTATCAAGAAGCATATATTCAAAGCCTCCAAACATACTCATACCTGAAATAGACGATGGTGCAAAAGTTGCTACTGTACCTTCAGAATAATGTCTATATTTCTTGTTAATCTGCCCTTGAATAGACTTTAATGAAAGTTTCGCATTTTTTCTTTTTGACCAAGGTTCCAACTTTGTTACAATTAAAACAGTATTATCTCCAGAAAATCCTGCGATTTCAAGGGTATCTTTTACCCCTTTAATTTTTGCAATTTCAGCAGCGACTTCTTGTCCTACTTGATCGGAACGAGATAATGTTGCACTATCAGGCAACTGTATTTGTGTAAATAAAGCACCTTTATCTTCATCAGGTAAAAATCCCTTTGGTATAATCAAAAACATAAATAAGATAAATCCAAATACAAAGCAAAGAAGCTTTAAAGTGTTTAATGGTCTTGTTACAAAATAATGAACTAAATTCAAATATTTATCTCTAACACTATTGAACCAATTATCAAATTTTTGGATAAATTCAAAGTCAGCTTTTTCTTCGCCAGATTTAAGAATCATAGAACATAGAGCAGGCGAAAGGGTTAACGCAACAAGAGTTGACAAACCAATGGAAGTTGCAAGACATAGTGCGAATTGTCTAAACATCTGCCCTGTAATACCAGTCATAAATGAAACAGGAACAAATACCGCCATCAGAACAAGAGATGTGGCAACAACGGCACCAAATACTTCTTCCATTGTAATCTCAGTAGCATCTTTAGGAGATTTCCCATCTTGTATGTGACGTTGAGTATTCTCAAGTACAACAATCGCATCATCTACTACAAGACCTACAGCAAGAACTAATCCAAATAAGATTAGTAGGTTTATAGAAAAGTGGAAGATACTCATAAAAATGAATACACCTATTAACGATACAGGAATTGCACAGAATGGAATAAACGCTGCACGAGCAGTACCGAGAAATAAATAAGTTACAATACTAACCAATAAAACAGCTAATAAAATTGCACTAATTACTTCGTGTATTGATTCTCGTACAAATTCAGTATTATCATAGTGTACAGACCATTCCATATCAGCTGGAAAACTTTTACTGATTATATTCATTTTATCAATAATTTTATCGGCAAGTGCGATTGCATTTGCTTCCGGACGCTGTGACACAGAGATAATAGCAATTTCTGTACCCTCAACACGTGAACGTGAAGTATAGGCATTTGAGCCAACTTCTACCCTGCCAATATCTTTAATTTTAACATTAGCACCATCACGATTAGACTTTATAATAATATTTTCAAATTCTTCTGCTGTTTTCAATCTACCCTTAGTTTTCAAGGTAAATTTTATCATTTGAGGTGTTTCCATAGGCTCAGCACCAAGTGCACCGGCAGGTGTTTGAGTATTTTGTGCTTCAATAGCCGAACTAATGTCGTTCGGTGTAACACCTAAACTTGCCATTCTTTCAGGGTTTAGCCATATTCTCATAGCGTATTCACCTGCACCAAAAATATTAGTTTCACCAACACCGTTAATTCTGTCAATTTCATCTTTTAAAAATCTTCTGGCATAATTTGCAAGAAATAAAGAGTTATATGTTTTGTGAGGAGAACTCAGAGAAATCATTAACACACCAGGACCACCAGTTGATTTTTTTACAGTAAGTCCATATTTTTTTACTTGCTCAGGTAAACGAGGATTAACCAACTGTAACTGATTTTGAACATTTACAAGAGCCATATCAGGATCAGTTCCAACTTCAAAATATATAGTTAATTTATACGAACCACTACGAGAATCAGATTGCATATAAATCATATTGTCAACACCATTAAGCTGTAACTCAATAGGTGCAGCAACCGTAGAGGATATTACATCTGCACTAGCACCACTATATGTCGCCGAAACAATTACTTGAGGAGGTGTAATAGAAGGGTATTCTTCAATAGGTAAATTTACCATAGCAATAAGCCCCGCAAGTATAATAACAAGCGAGATTATCATAGCCATTTTTGGACGTCTGATAAATAAATTATTTGCCATTTACAATTCCTCTTATAATTCGTTTCATTTTTCTTAATACTTTTTTAAAGAAATTATCTTTGTGCCCAGAAGTTTTTAGTTCATTTACAATTTTTACAGGAACACCAGGTATAACTTCTTGTATCCCGCCAACAATAATTCTATCCCCTATTTCTAGTCCAGATAAAATAATTGAGTTATCACCATCAATACCATCAATTTTTACATAGGTTAGCTGAGGCATATTATTTTCATCCATCTTATATACATATTTGCCTTCTTGATTATCTTGAATAGCTTTAGACGGAACAATAGGAACTGGTGTTGTTTTTGTTGAATAAATAATAATTTTTCCATAATCACCTGAAATCAATTGATCATCAACATTATTGAAGGTAGCACGCATTTTAATTGTACCGGTTGATTCATCAACTTTGTTATCATAGAAATCCTGCACACCTTCTATTTGATACTTTTGACCTGAGCTAAATAGAAATTCTACTTTTCTTTTAACATTTGCAGAACCGTCAATTCTAGCTAATTCATTGAAATAAGTTGCTTCCAAAGGGAAAGTAACATAAATCGGATTTGTACTATTCAGAGTTGTAAGTGGCCCGGCATTCATAGACACATAGTTTCCAACAGTAACTGTTATCATACCAACTCTACCGGAAACGGGAGCTTTAATCTTTGTATAACTTAAATTACGTTTTGCATCATTATATATACTAGCTGTTCTTGCTAATCCTGCACGATATGAATCTCGTTGAGCTACAGCATTATCATAGTCAGCTTTAGCTATATAATCTTGCTGTACAAGCTGTTTTGCACGAGCACATTGCTTGTCATAATACAACTGCATTGCCTTAGCACTTGTATATTCAGCTTTAGCTTGCTGC
The DNA here is from genome assembly GCA_023665105.1 of Candidatus Gastranaerophilales bacterium. Taxonomy (GTDB): domain Bacteria; phylum Cyanobacteriota; class Vampirovibrionia; order Gastranaerophilales; family Gastranaerophilaceae; genus UBA2883. The sequence goes on from JAMPEO010000018.1 coordinate 7,798, forward strand.
ATAGCATATTGGTATTCTTGAGGTTCAATTTCAAAAAGTACTTGACCAGCTTTTACATAATCGCCTTCTTTAAAATAGCTTTTCTGCAAATAACCGTTAATACGTGCTTCAACATTAACCTGATATTTAGAAACAACTCTAGCCGGTGCTTCATAATGTTTAATAATTTTCTTAGAACCAACACTCTGAACAAGAACTTCAGGTGTAGCAACTTTGCTCATATTAACTTTTGCCATGTGAGTATTAAATGCTGAAATAGCAAATCTTACAAAGATAGCAGCAAATAAAACTGATATAAATATAATTATTTTTTTACGCATAACATCCCCACTTACACACTCTCAATATAATAGTATTATGGATATTTTTTAATTCCAAATTTTAATATATCTTAAAATTTGAATAATATTTACAATCCATGAAAATATATCATAAACTTGTTAAAGATTCAACAATCACATTAGGGAATTTATGTGAGATAATGGTTGTATATGAATATAAAAGAGTTCTTTCAATACATCAAATTTTTATATAATTACAAATTTTCTGCAAAATACGTTGTTAAAGGTAAATGTAAAGCTTGCGGAAAATGTTGCAGAAGCATTGTATTTTATGATGGTGAAGAATTAATAAAAACAAAAGAACAATTTGAAAAAGCAAAATTAAAAAATAAAAGGATGAAACTCTTTGAAATTTCAGGAATAGACGAAACAGATGGAGCATTAACATTCAAATGCAAATCACTAGGAAATGATGGTAAATGCAAAGATTACTTCTTTCGTTCAATGTTTTGTAGAGAATATCCTTTTATAATCCCTGATTTTATAAAAAATAACGGACAAACATTAGAAGGCTGCGGATATTACTATTCAACAAATAAAGAATTTAAAGAGTTTTTAAAATAATCTCAACTACAAACAAAAAAAAGAGAACTATTTACATAGTTCTCTTTTTGTCATTAAATAACAAATCTACTTTGCCAAAAGAATTTTAGCTAATGGTTCATCAACCTTCCCATTTAATGATTTAGAAACTTTTTTTATTTTTTCAGCAATAATATCCATTTCCCTTGTCCACTGGAAATTATCTAAAACATATTTCTCACCATTTTCAAAAATTCCATCAATTTGTATTCTAATAATTTCTTTAAGCATTTTTTGAGCAGTAGGTATCATTTTATCTATATTTACAGTTAAGATACCATCAGCACTGATTTCAATAGCACCTTCTTTTAAGAAATAATAATTTTGCATAACTGAACGGACTCTATGAGCTTGACTTAAGGTAGGTTTAGATTTCAACATATTATCAGCAGCATAAGTTACAATAATCTGTTCTTTTTCTTCTTTAGTATACATACCATTTTCTTCTAATACATCAAGCATAGCCAATGATGTAATATCAGCCTTATTTTCTTCTATAATAGATTTATATTTCCCAAGAGCTTCGGTACCTGAATTTGGCCCTAAAGAATGTGCATTTTCATGTCCGATAGTAAACCAGTGATCTGCCTCATCGTTATAATATTTATGTTGTTCTTTATTCAAAATCGCATCAAGTCTTTCTTGAAGTTTTTTTCTTGAATCTTCACTAGTTATAAGCCTTATTTGTCTATGATAAACATTTCTTCTACCACCACCTATTGTAAGTGATAATTTATCATCATTTGGAAGATTTTCTGCAAGAGTAATACCGGCTCTAAATTCTCCTACATCACCTGATACTGTAACTAAATCAACATCTACCATTGTTTGTTTTGATTCTTTATCAGGAGAAATATTTTGGACATATTCATCCTTAAATGGCATATTATCAGCCATTACAGGTAAAAATTGTTTAACTTTTAATATTGCCTCTGTACCTTTTTTATTAACTATTCCTACTCTGCCACCCAAGAAATCTTTTCCGATAGGAGTAATATTTCTTTCTTCTAAAAGTTTTTTTAATTCTTCATTTTCGACTACACTCTCTGTTAATTCATCAGAATAATTTTCTCTTGTAATTGTAAATTCCAAAGGTGTATCTTGTAATTCTGCCCATTTTTTATCAGCATAAGCATCTAACATAGGATCGGCTTTCCTTAATGCTTTTGCTTGCAACTCTAAATATTCATTAAAATCAGAATTTGTAGAAACTTTAGAAGCTTTCACTAATTCATCTGCCATTTGCGAAAATTCATCTTGATATTTATCAATATAATCTGTTCCAACAAGTTCACCATCAACTCTTTCAACAACAGAACGCTGATTAAGTATCGTTCTAACTTCCTCATCTTTACCTTCTTTTAACATTTTTATAATAATGTTATGAAATTCTTCTTTGGATAAATCTTCCGGATAAACACCTTTACCTAAAGTAGCATGAATACCCTTTGCTAATTCAATTATATTAGACTCTCTATCTATTGCACAAAGTCCTTTTTGAGCATCATAAAGAACCTTCGTCAATTCTGCTTGTCGATTACCTTTTTCGATTTCAGAATTCAAATATGCTTCAAACGGCAAATTATGACAATTATCAATTTTCTTATTTATATTTTCTAAAATATATGCAGCCTTAACAAGATGAACAAGTGCCTGCTTATCACCATCTGCAAGTTCTACATATTCAGCAGCATCTTCTTTCAACATTGTCTTTGTAACTAAATAATCTTTATGTGTTCTTTTTTCTAATTCTTCAAGACTTAAATTTAATTCATATTCTCTCATCTTATCTTCCTTTCCTAACTTTACCATTATACAAAATTTATTAAAATTAGTCCATGCCGGTTAATATTCAATAAGTGCTTAATATTTGTAACATTTTAAGAATAATGATTTTATTTTTTGATATAATCAAATATACAGGAGTAGTTATGGGACAAATATTAGGTAGAAAAAACATCTCTGACTTCGTAAAAAAGTTACACGAAGCAGGAAAAACAGTCGTAACAACAAACGGATGTTTTGATATACTTCACGTTGGACATGTAAAATATCTACAAAAGACAAAAACATACGCAAATTACCTTATTGTTCTTTTAAATTCGGACAAATCCGTAAAGAGTATAAAAGGTGATTCAAGACCAATCAATAACGAAAATGATAGAGCTGAGATTCTTACAGCATTAAGTTGTGTAGACTTTGTTGTAATGTTTGATGAAGACAGTCCTGCAAATTTACTTGATGAAATAAAGCCTGATGTTTACACAAAAGGTGCAGACTACACAATGGAAACTCTACCAGAAAGAGATATTATGATTAAGAACGGAACAAGAGTTGAGTTTATAGACTTTGTTCAGGGAAAATCTACAACAAATATAATTGATAAGATTAATAATAAGGAGTAGGAAATGAAATCTTTCACTTTAGAACAAATTGCAAAAATAACAGGCGGTATGTTAACAAAAACAGCAGATGTATCAATTACAAACATCGCACCGCCACTTCTAGCAGATGAACATACATTGGCATTAGCACTTGGAGAAGAAGAAATTGAAAATCTTGCAAAAACAAAAGCAAAAGCAGCTTTAGTTCCATTAGGTGTAAATATAGATGGATTCACGACTATTGAAGTTGAACGTCCACGTCTTGCAATGATGAAACTTATAACAATGTTCTATGAAGCACCTGAAACAAATTCAGGAATACACCCTACTGCAGTTGTTCACCCTGAAGCTAAGCTTGGTGAAAATGTATCACTTGGACCTAATGTTGTAATTGCAAAAGGAGCATACATTGGCGATAACACTAAAGTTTTAGCAAACAGTTATATTGGTAACAATGCTATAATTGGAGCAGATTGTTTCTTCCATCCAAATGTAAACATTGGAGATAGAGTGAAAGTTGGTAATAACGTAATACTTCATCACGGCGTATCTTTAGGAGCAGATGGATTCAGTTTCGTTACAGAAAATCCAAACAACATTGAACAAGCAAGAAAAGATGGAGAAATAAAAGATACAGAAGCAGAACATGTAATTTTTAAAATTAACTCTATAGGTTCTGTTGTTATAGGCAACAATGTTGAAATAGGTGCTAATACAGCTATTGATAGAGGTACTATTGAAAATACAACCGTTGGCGATAACACAAAAATTGATGACCTTGTAATGATTGGTCACAACTGCAAAATCGGTTCAGGATGTATGATTGTTTCTCAAGTTGGTATAGCGGGTAGCTGTGTTATCGGAGATAGAGTTGTATTAGCAGGTCAAGCAGGTCTTGCAGACCATATCAAAGTTGGAGATGATTCTATTGTTGCAGCTAAAGCTGGCGTAACAAAAAGTTTCCCTGCAAAATCAATTGTGGTTGGTGCTCCTGCCGTACCAAGAAAAGAATTTATTAAACAGTTAAAAATAATGAAAGATGCCGGAGAATTGATTAAAAAATTCAAAAAATACGAACCGCTTCTTTCAGCATTTGAAAACGAACACCAAACGGAAGAATAATTATGACAACAATCGCTAAAGAGATACGTGCTAAAGGTAATACTTTAATGAAAAATCTTGACTGCGAAGTCATTATTAAGCCTTCGAATGAAGGTTGTATCAGGCTGTTCGTTAAAAATGAAGAGAAACCTTTTAAAGCTTGTGCTGAGAATGTTGTATCTACAGAACATTATGTAACACTTGGCAGTCGTGAACATAGAACGCTTTTGGGCGGATGTAAATACAAAGCAGGCTTATGTGAACACTTTATGGCTGCCTGTGCTATTACAAAAATAGATTCTTTAGATGTTTACTTATCAGCAGAAGAATTCCCTATTTTTGATGGCAGCTCAAAAGAATGGATTAGATTATTTAATGAAGCTGGAATTGTTGATAAGAAAAAACAAACTTACTATACAATAAGTGAACCTGTATATTATCTAAACGGTAAAACAAGCATGGTTATTTTACCTGATAAGGACTTGAATATAACATATTCCGTAAATTATGATCACAACGATTTAAGAAATCAATGGGTTTCATTCAGTAAAGATAATCTTCAAGATATTATTGAAGCTCGCACTTTCGGATTTTATAAAGATTTAAAAAAATATCAAATGCTAGGTTTTGCACAAGGTGTTACTATCGATAACACTCTTGGCCTAACAGACGAAGGTTATACAACAGAACTTCGTTCAGACAAAGAACCTATCAAACATAAAATCTTAGATTTATTTGGAGATTTATATCAAACAGGAGTTTCACCGCTTGATTTAAAATGCCATATATTAGTTAAAGAAGCTGGTCACACAGTACATATCAAAGTGGCTAAAATATTAAAAGAGAAGTTAGTAAAAGTTAAATAAGGAGTAAAAAATGACAGAAAATCAAGAACAAGCAATAAGTTTGAATGTGATGGAAATAATGGAAATGATTCCACACAGATATCCGTTTTTATTAGTTGATGCAATAACAGAATGTGTTCCTGGTAAATATTCAAAAGGATATAAAAATCTAACTATGAATGAAGCGTTCTTTCAAGGACACTTTCCTGGTAACCCAGTAATGCCTGGCGTGTTACAACTTGAAGCATTAGCACAATGTTCAGCACCTATTTTAATGAGTATGCCTGAATACAAAGGTAAATTAACTCTATACGCAGGAGCTGATAACGTAAGATGGAAAAGCATTGTTAGACCTGGCGATAAACTTGAAATGCACGTTGAGTTGACAAAAGCAAAAGGTCCTATCTGCAAATGTCACGGCGTAGGTACTGTTAATGGCAAAGTAGCTATAGAAGCAGATATGACAGTTGCTATTAAGTAAGATTTTTGAATAATCAAGAAAAAAAAAGAGGTTCAAATAATTGAACCTCTTTTTTTATAACTTTACTATGAATTATGTAAAACAATTTCACCTGTTTCCAGCGTTTTCTTTACATCCATAACTCTTTGATTAGAACTACCAACCCAGTGAATATTATTATCATTCAAAGATTCAACAAACTCACCCTCTGCCAGTACATCAACATTTTCAATACCTTTAAGATGCTCTATTTCCTCCCATTGATATCCTGTATACAACCAAATAGTTTTATCAGGATGTTCATTACGGCATTTTTCAACTAGACGAAAAACCTCAGAACGATTGAACGGATGAAGGGGATCACCACCGCTAAATGTTATACCGGAAATATGCGGTTTAGCCAGACTTTCGAATAACTCTTTTTCAGCATTTTTATCAAAAGGTATCCCACCACCAACATCCCAAGTCTCAGGATTTTGGCAACCTTTACAATAATGATTACAACCAGCTACCCAAAGAACAACTCTTAAGCCATCACCATTAAGCATGTCATCTTTTGTTATATTATGATAATTCATTTGTAACCTCAATACTTTGGATTATGCGGATATATAAAACACCGAGTAAAAACTCATGCAAGTTTTGCATGCTCACTTTACCGTAAATCCACTACATACTTTTTCTATCTTTGATTTCTTCCATCTTATGAGCTGCTAATCTTGAATCACCTTTAACTCTGGAATACGCCAAATAACCGTTCATTCTATCAATCTTAGTAAGATTCTTAGAACCACATTTTGGACATACATCCATATCAAGCTCCTGATGACCGCAATCATCACAATAAGATAATGCTAGGTTTACACCTTCATAAAATCCCATATCCATAGCTCTTTTAATAAGAGTTTCAACAGCTTTATTATTATAGTTGATAGGATATTTTACATATTGAATTTTTCCACCGTTATGTAATTCCCAGAAACGTTTTTCCAAATCTTGTTTTTGAATAGGACTAATATCTTCAGAAACGTGACAATGGAAAGAGTTTGACACATAAGGTTTATCAGAAACATGTTCAACTACACCGAATTTTTTACGGAATTGTTTAACCTGTAATCCGCAAAGATTTTCAGCAGGCGTACCATAAATAGCATACAAGTTTCCATCTTCTTCCTTAAATTCACTAATCTTTTTATTGATATATTCCATAACTTCAAGAGCAAATTCGCCGTCTTCCACAAGCGATTTACCATTGTGAACTTCTTGTAATTCATTCAATGCTGTAATACCAAATGAAGCAGTTGCAGACTTCAATATAGGTCTAATCTTATCATGAATACCTAAATGGCCGCCTAAGAACCCACCTTCACAGAATGCAAGAGGATTAACTGACGCTTTCATTTCACCAAGATAATCATAAGTTCTTATATGAAGCTGTCTGATTAGTTCCATATAGTAATCTAATACTTCATAAAAATCTCTACTTTCTTTCTTAGCTTTAGCATAAATCATTGGTAAGTGAAGACTAATTGCACCAATATTGAATCTACCAACAAATACAGGAGCATCATTTTCATCAGCAGGATTCATACCGCCTCTTTCATAC
>JAMPEO010000190.1 GCA_023665105.1 Candidatus Gastranaerophilales bacterium
CTGCTTTCATAAATTCCGATAAGGGTTTTTTCTAATAATTCAGGTGATTCTAAAGAAATTTTTTCCCATAAATCTTCGCAAGTCATATCATCAGGTATTTGAATAGTTTCTTTTAAGCAAACATCTCCGCAATCAAGACCCAATTCTGTAATCATGGTACAAATTCCTGTTTCTTTTTCGCCGTCAATTATTACACGTTGAATAGGGTTTGCACCTCTGTATTTAGGCAGCAATGATGCGTGAAGATTTATTGTTTCATATTTTGGAATATCCAAAACTTCTTGAGATAAAATCTGTCCGAATGCAAAAGTTACGAAGAAATCGGGTTCATAAGCTTTAAGTGCTTCTTGTATCTCAGGCTCTTTTCTAATAGATTTTGGCTGAAAAATAGGAAGATTTTTTTCAAGAGCAAACTCTTTAATTGGTGACATTCTTAGTTTTTTACCACGTCCTGCCGGTTTATCAGGTTGTGTTACAACTGCAAGAACATCTATTCGCTCTGAATTGTATAAATATTCCAGTGATTTTAATCCTATATCGGGTGTGGCAAAATATACGACTTTAATTTTATTTGTCATTTTGTAATGCCTCATCCAATTCAGGTTCATCCAAAAGTTTATCAACTTCTACAGGCGGAAGTTCGTGTTTTTTCAGAACTTCGTCTGTTTCAAATCTGTTTACGGAATGATCGATAAATAAAATTCCGTCAAGGTGGTCATTTTCATGTTGAATACATCTTGCAAGGAGTGTTCCGTCTTTTGCTTCTAATACAAAAGGTTTTCCATTTCTGTCCAAAGCTTTAACCATAACATTTTTATATCGTTTTACTTCCGTATATGCTTCAGGGAAACTTAAGCATCCCTCTTGTGAGATAATAGCTCCTGACTTTTTAATTATTTTAGGATTAACAAAAGCCATCGGATTTAATGGTTCATCTCCTGTTGAAACATCAATAACAAATACTCTTAGGTTTACACCTATTTGTGGAGCTGCAAGCCCAACACCATTATTCACATACATTGTGTCCAACATATCTTGAATAAGTGTTTTAATTTTACTTGAAACTTTATGTACTTCTTTTGATTTTTCTCTTAGAGATGGTGTTCCGTATTCTACAATCTTTTTTACTGCCATATATTGTCCTTTATAATTTTATTTTACAACTGTTAGAGAATATTCTAAAAGTCTGTTCATTGCTTCTTTTGTTTTTTCTCTGCTTCCAAAAGAGGTTAATCTAAAATAACCCTCTCCATTATTTCCAAAGCCTGAACCTGGTGTTCCGACAACTTGAATATTATTTAATAAATAGTCAAAAAACTCCCAAGATTTCATATTGTTTGGACATTTTAACCAGATATAAGGCGAATTAGTGCCGCCTGTATACCAGATACCAAGCTTATCGAGAGTGTCAGTTATTATTTTTGCATTTTCTTTATAATAATTGATATTATTCATAATTTCTTTTTGTCCGTCTTCGGTAAAGATTGCAGCAGCACCTTTTTGAACAATGTATGGAACACCGTTAAATTTTGTTGTTTGGCGTCTTAACCATAATTTATTAAGTTCCGCTTCTTCGTATACTAAAGTTTTTGGGACAATCGTATAACCGCATCTTGTACCCGTAAATCCGGCTGTTTTTGAGAATGAACAAAATTCTATAGCACATTCTTTTGCACCTTCGATTTCATATATACTTCTTGGTAAAGATTCATCAGAAATGAAGCATTCATAAGCTGCATCAAATAAGATAACAGCATTGTGCTTTAATGCATATTGAACCCATTCAGTTAATTGTTCTCTGTTATAGACTGCTCCTGTCGGATTGTTTGGTGAGCATAGATAAATTATGTCTGCTTTGATATTTTCATCAGGCATTGGCAAGAATCCGTTAGCTTCATTAGAATCAGAGTAAACAATTTTTCTTCCTGCCATAACATTTGTATCAACATAAACAGGATAAACAGGGTCTTGAACCATTACTGTGTTATCTTTATCAAAAATATCTAAGATGTTACCTAAATCACTTTTGGCACCATCGCTTATAAAAATCTCGTCTAAGTCCAAATTAACATTGCGTTTTGAGTAGTAGTTACAAATAGCACTTTTCAAGAAATCATAACCTTGTTCAGGGCCATAACCCTTAAATGTTTCTTGAATCCCCATTTCTGCTACTGCAGATTGCATCGCTGATACAACAGCTTTGCACAGAGGTAAGGTTACATCACCTATACCAAGTCTTATAATATTTTTTTCAGGATTATTTTCACTATATTCTTTTACTTTGTTCGCTATTGTTGAAAATAAATAACTTGCTTCTAATTTTAAATAATTTTTGTTTATCTTCATAACTGCCTCATAACATAATCTTCACATAATAATTATAGTTTAATTAAGAAAATAATTCAAAGAAAAATAACTTAAAAAAACTTAATATTAAATAAACCATGTAGCAAATTATCTTTTTCAGATATTTTAGATAAGCGGTGACAAATTATGAATGTAATAGCATCAACTAATTTAAATAAAAATAATACATTAGCAATATCTAATAATAAATTCAATCCAACAACATCAATACAGAATAATCGTCTAAAAAAAGATACTGTATCATTTGGTTCTGCCGGAATCAGTAGAGAAGCGGCGGATTTGTTGGATGCGAGTATAAAACATGTGCTTGAATCCAGTTCTATGGATTTAGTTGGAAAAACAAAATTTCATTCGTTGTTAAATAAATTGATGCCTGAAATAATGACAGAAGAAAATTTCTTAAATAGAGGCAGGGAATCAAAAGTTTATCGTATTAGTGATGATTATGTTGCAAAAATAAGACGTGGTAAAACAAGCCGAAATGCCACACATTTTTATAACTTAACAACAAGACCAAATCAGCAATTTAGCAAAATTGATATTTATTACGGAGAAACTTTAATAAGATGTGGCAATGTTGAAATATTAAAGAATGCAACTCCTCAGTCTGATTTTATGCATTGCGGTATTAAATATAAAGATAGATATCATGCAGTAGGTGCTAAGGAATTAGAATACTATGAAAAAGTTTTTATTCCGACTTGTAGCGAGTTGCCACAAGAAAGTTATGATGAGTTAGCAAAAGGATTAAAAGATTTAAATAATATTATCGTTCCTTATTCAGATGGTTTTGCTGATGGCATGAAGAGAAGTCATTTTGCAAGGCGACATGGCTGTCCATTCGGTGAATCTATGAAAATGTTAAATATAAATCCATTTTCCGGTTTGCATTATATGCCTGATGTCATAAATCCAAATAATATCTTAATTTCAGGCGGACGGTTTAAAATTGTTGATAAAATGGATATCACCAGAGAAAAACATCCAAATAGCTTATTTACAATGTTGGAACCATTATTGATAAATCTTACACCTGAAAAAAGTGCAGATTATAAGCGTGAATTGGTTGAACCAAGATCTCAAATATATAAAAAATGTCTTTTGGCTGCTGAAAAATGGTTTTTACCATTAAATAGCGAAGCAAAAGGTGAATACTCCGAATTTTATCTTGGTTCATTATTACCAAGCAAACGTCAAATAATTTCTGATATTTCCGAAATGCGTGAGCATAAAGTTCCTGTATATGAGAGAATTAAATACATTCACAGCCAAATGTAGTTGTATTACAAAACGTATGTAACGAAATGTTACGAACAATAGCAGAAATAATCAATTTTTGTCTGAGTATATACTTTATATATACATAAAGGGATAAACTTTTACGGGGTACAACTAAATACAACAGACAGCAATGCAGAGATTGTAAAAGGAATTACATTATGCGTTGAATCCGAATATGTTCAAAGTATGAATATAATAATCGGTTTAGTTGTCCTGTTAAAAGTTCCTGTTAGGAATATCAAAAAAGGATAAGGGTATAACACATGGCAGTTGGTGCAAGAGATTTT
>JAMPEO010000191.1 GCA_023665105.1 Candidatus Gastranaerophilales bacterium
TATATACTTTAATATTTGAATTTGAAATTTGTTTTAAATCAATAACTGTTCCAAATGCACCGCACTGAGTGTTATATGAACCAAAATAAAGTGTTGATATTCGTGATTGTAATATTGCCCACGCACACATTGGACACGGTTCAAGTGTGACATACATTGTGCAGTCATCTAATCTCCAGTTTCCAAGTTCTTTTTGTGCTATTTTTAAAGCTTCTATTTCTGCGTGAGCGGTTACATCATTATTTTGTTCACGTTTGTTATGAGTACAAGTAATTACTTGGTTATCTTTTGTAATAATGCACCCTACAGGGACATCTTGCGTTGTTTTTAAAGCTTCTTCTATAGCTCTATTCATCAATTACCTTCTTCATAAATATCTGAACAGAAAATCCCCAATCCATTCCTGAATGTAAATGAATATGACCTTCCATTGCTTCAACAAGCCCTTTTACAATAAACAATCCCAAACCTGTTCCTCTGGTTGTTCTTGTTGTAGTATCATCCAGTCTGGTAAATTTATCAAATAATGTTTTTAGTTTATCTTTTGGAATAATATTACAATGATTTTTTACTGTGATTTTAATCTTATCTTCTTCAAATTCACAAGCTTCAATTACTATTTCAGACTCTTCATCTGCATATTTCACTGCATTTTCAACAATATTTATAATTACTTGTTCAAATCTGTCTTTATCCGCATATATTAGAGGAGTGTTTTCATCAACATTATTCACAATAGTTTTGCCGGTATTGTTTTTTACAAGAATAATTGCATCTTCAACTATGTCATATACATTAACTTCTTGCATTGCTACATTTAGGTTTGCACCTTCAATATCAGGTATAACAAGTAAATCTTCTACTAATCGTTTTAAACGTTCTGCTTGGCGTTTAATAACTTTTAATGATTTTTGTTTAGTATTATCATCAATTTGAATATCTTGTCTTAAAAGTCTTGAGGTGTAACCTTGAATACTGGTTAAAGGGGTTCTAAATTCGTGGCTTACTGTATCAATCATATTGGAACGAAACTCATTAAGATCTTTTAGTTCTTTATTATTTTTTTGAAGTTTATGATATGACTTATGGATTTGGTTTGCCATTCTATTAAATTCGTGTGCTAAGAATATTATTTCATAAGGTGTAAATATATGAGTTAAGAGTCTTATTCTACGTTTATAGTTCCCTTTCGAAATTGCAATAATTGCCTTAAATAACTGTCTTATGTTGATATATAGATAAGACAAGTATAAACCGATTATAAAAAGCACTGTAAATGCTGCAATTAACATAGACCAAATGATTTTAGAACGACTATATTCAATATATGTTTGAGTGATTTCTTTTGGCGTATTTACAATTATCAATATATCAGGTTCATTTTTCTTTAAGTATACAAACGGTTGATTTTTCTTTTTACCATATATTGTTGCTTTATCTGTTTCAAGATTTGTAGGTAGTTGTTTTAGAGCTTTTGGATAAACGTTTTTATCGAAATTGTAAGCAGTTATCAGTTTCTTATCATGACTTAGTAAATAAATCTGACGTTTATCTGCACCAATAGATGTAAATAAGTTTGATTTTAGTTTTTGGATATCAAAAACTGCAACTATATATTTCCCGTTATTTAATTTTTCATAAAAGATTGCTTCATTATTTGTAAGCGAATTCTTTTTTAATTTCTGGCATTCGCTTTCTGTATTAACCAGTTTGATATCTTTGTATAATTTTGTTGATGATTGTATCTTTTTTAAATAAGTTATTTTGGCATTAGATGAATCTAAATAATTGATGGTCATACTAATTTGTTGTAATTCATATAAAATAGAATTATTAAATACATCTACGCTATCAGAAACAGCATTCGCAATAATCATTGCTGTATTGCATAACTGTGCTCTTACTGATTGCTGATTGATGTTGTTTATGATAAAACCGCTAATAGCCATCGGTATCAAAACCGCAAATAAAATGATGATAATTATCTGTTCTGCTATTTTTAAATGTTTTGTATTTTTAGGGTTTTTCATATTATTCTCCAAACGGTGTTAGTTTATAGCCAACATTAGTTACCGTATGAAGATACTGAGGTTTTTTTGCTTCAGGTTCAATTTTGTTTCTTAGACCTCCAACGTGAACACGCAACATTCTAACATCTTCATCGCTATCATATCCCCAAACTTCATCAAGCAAGGTTGCAAGTGTTACAGCATTATTAAAATGCTGCATTAAACAATATAAAATCTCAAATTCTGTAGGTGTAAGTTTAATTCTTTTATTAACAACGACACATTCAAGTGTATCAGGGAATATTTCAATGTTTCCTGCTTGTAATATCTCATTTGATAATGTTGAATCTTGCTGCGGTTGGTTTCTTCTCAAAAGTACTCTTATTCTTAATAAGACTTCTTGTATATCAAATGGTTTTACCAGATAATCATCGGCTCCGCTATCAAATCCGATGGTTTTATCGTCAATCGTTCCTTTCGCTGTTAGCATTAGTATTGGTATAGATAATTTTGCTTGTCTTATGTTTTTGCAAACATCAAAACCATTCATTTTAGGCATCATTACATCAAGAATAATAAGGTCATAACTATTATTCAAAGCTTTTGTTAAACCATCTTTACCATTACAAGCAGTATCAACAAAATACCCGCTTTGAGCAATATCAAATTCAAGCAGCTCTCTAATTTCGTCGTCATCATCAACTATTAGTATTCGTTTCATGTTGTCCATAAAAACCTGCCTTTATGATTATCTAAAATATTGTTCAGGATAGTTTGTATGTGTTTGAACAATAGTTCTGAATTCATTCTTATCAATATCGATACCCATTTTTTTTGTATCAATAGAAAATTTTTTCTTTTTTTTAGCTATGTTTTTTTGTTTATTCATCATCTAAACTATATCATTATTATCATTAATTTGTACTACAGTTGGTTTATAACCGTCTAATTCATCTTCTGTTACATATCTGTAAGAACAAATAATGATTTTATCGCCTTTTTGAACTTTTCTGGCAGCTGCACCATTTACACAAAACATTTTTGAACCGCGTTGACCTTTTATTACATAAGTTTGAAAACGTTCACCATTGTTGATATCTAAAATATCAACTTTTTGCCATTCACGAATGTTTGCTGCTTCAAGTATATTTTCATCAATAGTAATAGAGCCTACATAATTAAGATTTGAATCTGTTACAGTAGCTCTGTGTATTTTAGAATTTAAAAACTCTAATAACATTGTACACATCTCCTTAACTAATCTAATTATATAACAAAAAAATCAGCATTATAATTTTATTATTTTATTTTTTCAGGAGGTAAATACATTTCCATATCCATATACCAAGCACCATATTTAGGCTTTTGGTGTCTTAAAACTCGTTCTAAATCATTTTGAGCATTTTTGTCACAACCACGATATCCTCTTGCATGCCACCAAGTTGAGGAAGCTTTGTGGTCTGCATCAATATTGTTATATGCTCTAAGATAGATTCTGCCTTGACATTTTTCGTCATCTTTTGCTATTTTGCGTAATAATTTTTCAAAATCCTTACCAACACCTTGTCCTCTTACTTTAGCTTGTAAGCCTACAACATAATATGCCCAGAAGTTTTTCTTCTTAGGATATATTCCAGATTCCGTTACAAAATCAGGTCTTGCAACCATTATTCCAAGTTGTTTACCTTCTTTTAATGAAAACATTTTAAATGTATCACCTGAACGATAAATAAGTCTGTCAGGTAACTTTTTAGGTGGAATTGGAGGGTATTTTAATGCTGAGAAATTCATATATTTTTTAACATCGCTCATAATAAAAAGTGCTTTATTTGAGTGTTTTGTTAATAAAAAGTTACGTATTTTATAAATTTAATG
>JAMPEO010000192.1 GCA_023665105.1 Candidatus Gastranaerophilales bacterium
AATATACATATCCTCATTATATTTATTTAAAGAATATTCTTTAATTTTCCCTGATGCTCTTTGCGTTACTTCTCTAGCATAACTTGTTATAAATATTGCCATAGGTAAATAAACCCCGTCGCACTTCGTCGGTTTACGCTTTTCCTTTTGCTCGACCTCGTCAAAATAAGTGGGAGTATAATATTTAACTATGTTATCTTCACTATCTAAATATGGGTATTTATTAAACTGTTCTTTTGCACTTGCAAATTTTCCATAAAGACCGTTTAACATAATCTTAGCTATTTGGTACATTGCACTATTCCCGTTCTTTTTACTCTCAATTTTAACGTTCGACCAATAGTCGATATAATCGTCAAATATCCCTTGCATACCTTTGAACATATAACCGTTAATATATTCTAAATTATCAACATTATAATTTTCTAAAAATAGTTTTAAGTCAATGTTTGTAAGTTTAAGCTCGACTATTTCACCGTGGGTTGTAGTAATATACTCATTTACTTTAAATAGCATATTCCCTTTTAGTTGAATAGTCGGAATTTTATTCTTTTTTACTTCAAAACTACATTTTAAGTGCTGGATATATAAAGGATAGTATTTCTCATTTTCATTGTTATACTTTCCCTCATAATATATCCCGTTATCATAAGGTAGTATACATGTTCGCATCACACTTGGGTAAAGACTGTTTACATCAAGACATACTAAGGGTTTATCAATTAAAACCTCTTTATATAACGGGTTTAAATAAGTAAACCCTCCTTTATACGCCGGTTTCATATCTTTAAAAGTAATTTCGTGTTGTATCGGAAATAACTCACGGAAATTATCAATACCATTTTTAAACCACGTAAGGGCGTTACTTGCAAGAGTTGACTTTGTAAGACCTTTATTAAAAACTATATCTAAAGCCCTTGCCATAACTTCAACATCGTGCCTTAGATAAGCAACTTCAATCTCGCTTAATTCGTGACCTACTTCCCGATATTCGTTATAATCTAACTTTAATTTACGTAATTTTTCCCCGTCTTCGGTTTTTAAATTAAATTTTTTCCCGATAAATTCAACACTGAAATTAAGTAACTTTAAACTATCATAAATTTTAACTTTATTAGCTTTTTTATGCTCGACACTAAACCATATCTCGGCGGAGTAAAAATTTCCTAAGTCGTCAATAAGACAAGTAAACGTTTTATCACTTGGACGGGTAAATTCTTGACCTTTTTTATAGTAAGGGTGTTCGTTTAGCTTATAATCATTTCTAAGTAAATAATCAAATATAAAAGATACATCAAATTTAAGGTTATGGAAATATACCTCATAATTTTCCTTAGTATTACTACACCACTCAATAAACCCCTCTATCGTATTTCCATATATAAAGTTGGTGGGGTTTCCTATTTCACATACTCCCCACGCCCACACACGACAATCTTTTTTATCGGTAGTGGTCTCAAAATCAGCTGTAAATTTTCTCATTTTTAATTACTTCCTTTTCTTTTTTCTACTTTTATTTTACCTTTTATTTTTAATTCTTTTAATCTATTACATTATATAATCAATATTTGTATATAAGGAATTAAACAAATCCTTATCACCTCGCCTATCAGCCATTTTATACACTTTACCTTTTTTAATAGTTTTACGAAATTCGTGGTAATGTTCCATAAGAATTTTTACAGAAACATCACTTTGATAAATGTTATAAAATTCTTTAGCATTTACTTTCATAATTTTATCTGCTATACCCTCGATAATTGTGTCACTAACACCTATTGTTTTACCTAAGGTGTATAACATCTGGATATAATTTTCTTTTAATACTTTTAAACTTCTATCGTTGCTTGCTTGAAATTTTAAAAAATCTTTTTTCTTCTCATAATCTTCCCTTGTTATTACTTCACTTTTTAAACTTTTTAAAATCTTTTCTCTATTACTCTTCTTTGTACCAACAGCATCTGTCCCCGTTTGTTCTATGGTAACTCCTAAGGGTGTCCCTGCTCGCTTTAATTCAGTGTTTTTTAAAAAGTCTAATTCCTCTTTATTTCTCTTTAAAGCTTTTCGTTGTAATCTTTTAAGCTCCTCATACTCATAGTTAGAAATCTCGATATTTTCACTCACTTGTTTTTCTGCATTACGCTTTAAATAACGTCGCATCTTATTTATTTCTGCTCTTAATTCTCGACCGTTCGTAACTTCTTTTAAAATTTCTTTAACGTTTTTCGGTTTATTTGGAACGTATGACGTACCGTAAGTGTCTTTTTTTTCAACACGTGCTATTTTATTTAAGTAGTTACGTCTAGTCTTTATCAGTTCACGCTCTATTTTTTTAGATATTTTATAACCACTATTACTTGTAGCCACGTGTTATTTTTCCTACAAAATTAATTCAATATTAATTGTATTAATTTTTTCCTTGTTATATTCGACCCTAAAACCCCGTTTTTCTACTTGTTTATAGTAGATTATAGCTAAAAAGTTAGAAGTGTTTAAAGAACATAAATATCGACGTTCAAAAATAATTTTTTGTGCTTCTATGCGAGAAGCTTCCAAAATTTTGTCTCTTTGCTTCGTCAAATTCATCTTTTCTAAAGAAAGCTTTTGATTTAAACTATCGTACATTTCTATTTTATGCGATAGTTCCTCCTCTTGAGCCCTCAATTTTGTAATTTCTTCTTCCATATTATCCATAAGTTTGGAAGATTCAGATGGATTTATACTCTGCATGTATCCCTTTGAAGCATTTATAATATCCAAAGGAATACCCAAGCGACTGGCAATTTCAATCGCATTTGACTTACCTGGTACACCAATTAGTAAGCGGTAAGTAGGGAGCAAAGTATTCGTATTAAACTCAACAGAGGCATTTAAAACATCCTTTTCACGATAAGCATAAGATTTTAAATCACTATAATGGGTTGTAACTAAAATCTTAGCACCACGATGCTTTAAATAGTCTATCATTGCAATAGCAAGGCTACTTCCTTCTTTAGGATCTGTACCACTACCAATCTCATCTAATAAAACTAAAGATTGAAAGGTCGTAGCATTTAAAATCTCATTCATCTTCTTCATATGTGCTGAGAAGGTTGATAAGGATTGAGCAATAGATTGTTCATCCCCTATATCTACTAAAATTTCAGAAAAAACACTCAATGTAGAATCAGAACTACAAGGAAGCATTAAACCACACATCATCATTACATGTAATAATCCTACTGTCTTTAACGCAACAGTTTTTCCACCCGTATTTGGACCAGTAATAATAATTGTATTATGCGTATTTCCAAGTTCTATATCAATAGGAACAACTACACTAGAATCAATTAAAGGATGCTTCGCCTTCTTTAAATTAAAATATAATTTATCTGTAATTTTGACTTCCTGATAGTCCAAATCACGTCCCATCAAGGCTTTTGCAAAGATAATATCCAGTGTGGTAAGGATTTCTAAATCCTGTTTTAAACCTTCTGCTTCAGCACCTACAAGTAAACTCAAATTTTTTAGAATTGTCTCAATTTCTTTTTTCTCCATAGCAATATAGCTATCAATTTGATTAGAAGTCTCTATAGTTGCCTCTGGCTCAATATAACAGGTTGTATTGGAAGAGGAAATATCATGGACAATACCTTTGAATGAATTCTTATATTCAATTTTAACAGGCAAACACATCCTGTTATTTCTCATAATAATAAGATTTTCTGTAAGCATGGATGCTTTTGAATTTAATAGTTCATTTAATTTACTTCTCAATCTATTTTGTAAGGAAATAATACTTCTTCTGATTGTGAACAATTCTCTTGAAGCATTATCATTAATATTACCATCTGCATCTATGCTTACAGAAAATCTTATTATTATGAGAAAT
>JAMPEO010000193.1 GCA_023665105.1 Candidatus Gastranaerophilales bacterium
GAAACATATCCGGGTATTGTCAATGTCAGAGGAGCTTATGATATCATTGATGGTTATATAAAATTATCTACTGTTGATTTTAGAAATGTTGAAACAAATATTGTAAGCAGAGGTTTTGAAGTTGTTGGCGATGGAAAAGTTGTTTTAAATATTGATAAGGTACATTTTGTTAATGCCAGAACAGAAAATGATATAGATCCGTCAAGTGGCGAAACTCTTCATAAAGGTGGTTCCGTTTTTTATATAGATAATACAGATCCTGAAACCAAAATAACGATATCTGATTCTGTTATGGAATTTAATTCATCTGAAGGTTTAGGCGGAGCTATATATTCAACTAATGATTTAACTCTTATTGCAGAAGATATAAATACAATTTTATCAGGTAATAAGCAATTATGCAGCGATATAAATCCAAACGGGACTGCAAATGATATTTATCTTGCCGGAAATGGTATACAGACTCTTAATTTGATTACGCATAACAATAATAGAATTGGGTTCGAATCTGGACTTGAAATATCTGAAAATACAAAACTTATTTTGAATATTAATGATAATTCTGAAAATAGTGGTACTGTACATATTAAATTAAATAATAATCTTGGCTCAGGAATAAAGCCTATTGCTGGAGTTATATTGAATGGCGGAACATTTGATTTAATGGATGGTAATTGTACATCTATTTTTACTTCTAATTTGACAGTTAATTCTGATACAGATTTTGTGTTTGATATAGATTTAGTAAAAGAAGTTTCTGACCAAATATATACAACAGGTGTCAGAAATAATACCGGCTCAGGTAGAATTATATTAAAGCCTGAAAACTTCAATTTCTTGAGTGGACAAGTTGCGGTAGATTCTGTTAAATTCAGATTGTTAAATGTGTATTGTGCAACTTCAAAATTTATGACATTCTATGATGAATTTAATCCGGAAGGTACAAATGCTGTTTTACTATATTCAATATTTAATGAGGAAGATGGTGCTAATACTGATATATATGCAAAACTTGGTTTGAATGGTTCTATTATAATTGGCTCAAGTCCTGACTGTGGTGATGATTTACTTGTAAAATCTATTATGAGTCCAAAAAATCAAACTTATAAGCTTACAGAAAATAATGTATTGTTCAACTATGGTACATTACGTATGCAAGGTGATGTACAGTCTAAAAAGTTAACTATTAAAGGTGATGGATATTCTTCTATATCTACTCCTAGTGAATTGTTTGGTATTACATTAAGAGGTACTGATACGATTGCGGCATCTAAGCAACAGTTTGTAGGAAGTAAATTTACTTTCAAAGGATTTAATGGTGCAGTTATAAATCAAGGTGGTAAGGTTTCTTTATCAAGTGTAAATTTCTTGTCTAATGAAACTGATGACAATGGTTCTGGAATTAGAAACTTATCAGGTACTGTCAGTCTTTCCGGTGCTAAGAAATCGTATGCACAAGTGTTTGACAACTTCGCAACAAATAATGGTGGTGCAATTTATAATAATGGAACCCTAACTCTTAAATATGTACAGCTTGGTAAGTCTCCGGAAGAAGATGCTGTATTTAACAATTATGCTTATATTGGTGGTGCTTTGTATAATAGTTATAAAGCAACTATTTCAAATTCTAATTTTGAATATAATATAGGTGAATTATGTGCCGGAGCGATTTATTCTTCTGCATATACGAAGCTAACTTCTAATAATTTCCAACATAACTCATCAATAGATGGTGGTGCTTTGTATATTAGTGCAGTTCCTGAAAAAGCTAATACTGTGACAATTTCTAAAAACAATTTTTATTCTAATGAAGCCATTGAAAATGGTGGTGCTTTGTATGTTGATAGTGGAACTGTTAATATCTCTTCTTCAAACTTTGGCTCTGCACTTCAAGATAATAATGGTAATACAGCTCAATATGGCGGTGCGATTTATAATACAAAACTAGAAGAAGATAATACAAGTTTGACTAAAGTTTCATCTTCGAAATTTGCGTGGAATGAAGCGGATTTAGGTGGTGCTATTTATAACGAAGGTAATATATCATTAAGTAAAAACTCATTTGGTTTGTCTGATAAAGCAAAAAATAAATACTTGAATACAGCACAACAAGGAGGTGCTATTTATAATGGTGGTGTTTTAACCGATTCATCTTCTACATTTATGTATAATGATGCGGTCGTTAGTGGCGGTGCGATTTATAACACAGGTAATATCTTAACTTATGATAAAAAAGGTAATATAAGTGGAGGTTTAAATTCTTCTAAGTTTACAGAAAATACTTCCGGTATTGGTGGAGCTATTTATAATGATGGTAATATAGGATTTTCAAAAGCTGTCTTTACCGGTAACTTTGCAAAAGAAGATGGTGGGGCTATTTATAATGATAGTGAGGGTATTGCGACTATCATAAGTGCAACCTTTAGACAAAATTCTGCAACTGAAAATGGCGGTGCTATATACAACAATGGTACTATGTATCTTAATAAATCAAAAATTGGCGATACCGGCAAAAAATTGACGTATGCCAATACTGCTAAATCTGGAGCAGCTATTTATAATAACGGATTTTTATCTGTTAATGGTACGACTATAGCGTATAATCAAGCCATAGATGGTGATGATATAGGTATGGGAACTATCTATAATACTTCTAATGGTGTTATAGATATGATATCTGCATCTCTTACAGGTAATAAAGCTCAACAAGGCGGAGCTGTTTATAATACAGGTACTTTGACAACGGATAACAAGACTAAATTTACTTCTAATACTGCTGACTTAGGCGGTGCTATATATAATGCTTCTGAAAATTTGAGCTTACAAGGAAGTTCATTCTCTAAGAATACTGCTATAAGTGGTGGAGTATTGTACAATGCTTATGGTAGTATTGCAGATATTTCGTATTATGATTATGTAACTGTATCAAAGGGAAAAGAGAAACATAAATACTATAATCCGGCTATATCTTCAAATACAGCAGTTAATGGCGGAGCTGTTTATAATCTTGGTACATTGACAGTTTCAAATGCAAGTTTTTCAAAGAATAATGCAAATAATAATTCATCAGGTCTTACAAGTGAAAGTAAACTAAATTCCGGTAATGGCGGTGCGATTTATAACGATGGTGAGTTATCTGTTGATACGGTAACTTTTAGTTCTAATACAGCAATGACAACAATAACAGATGTTGTATCAAATGATGATGGAACTAAGACAACATATTCAACAACAACGTCTTATGGTGGTAAAGGTGGAGCTATTTACAACTCATCTTCTGAAAAATTAGATATTATTAATTCAACATTTACATCAAATAAAGCAGGTGAAAATGGCGGAGCTATTTGTAATGAGAATCAAGACTCTGAATTAAATATAAATGGTTCAACATTCAAGTCTAATACTTCTTTGAATAAGGTTGTTACGAAAGAATACTCTGTTAATAATTCTAATAATAAAAAATCATCAACAAAGACTACCGTAAACATCTATGATGAAAATACTAAAGGCGGAGCAATATATACGCAAGGTGTGGTAAATATAAACAAGAATATTCTTACCAATTATGACGTTAAATCAAGAAAAGTAACTCAGTTTACATCAAACAGTTCATATAATGGCGGAGCTATTTATGCGGAAAATACAATGAATATATCAAGTGCCACATTTACATCAAATAGTGCAAAAGGCAATGGCGGTGCAATATATATTGGTCCAGAAACATTTGTAAATATAGTAAATACAGATTTTGCTAAGAATAGTGCTGTTAAAGGTGGAGCTATTTATGTAGGTCAAAATACAACTTTAACACTACAAGATGTTAGTTTTACTAATAATACTGCAACAGAAGC
>JAMPEO010000194.1 GCA_023665105.1 Candidatus Gastranaerophilales bacterium
TTCTAGCAGCTCTTTTGCGTGCTTCGAAAGTACCAAAACCAACTAAAGTAACTTTTTTACCTTTAGAAACTGTTTTTTCAATAACTTCTAAAGTAGCTGATAAAATATCAGAAGCTGCTTTTTGAGATACGCTAGCTTTTTTAGCAATTTCTTTTACTAATTCGTCTTTGTTCATAAGAATCTCCTTTTCTACTATACGATAGTAGTGTTTTATAATAAACACTAAGTTCTACATTCTCCATTATACACATATTTCGTAAATATGCAAGGATATTGTAAATCTGTAACATAGATATTACAAGGGATTTGCCGAGTGTAGTGCTGAAAGCTTGCAATATGAGTGTTTTTGAGGCTATTTGTAGTATATTGGATTTAGTCTTGCAAATTGTATATTATTGTAAAAATGTGACAATATTTGATATGCATTATTGCCCATTTTTGCTAAATTTTTCGCACCATGCTGTGTCATGCCGACTCCATGCCCGAAACTTTTTACGTCATCATCATACGACGGAACTGATTGAAGATATGGAATATCGTTTCCCCAAGATTCTAGTGCCGAATGTGTTTGTCCTCCTGCGGAAGAAGAGTACATAGCTGTGATAGGTTTTTTGTTGTATGTCATAATGATTCCATCAGTTTCACGGACAGCTATATTGGATGCTTCTGTTTCTGCTTGAATTCCGTTGTAAACCTGATCCATTTGTGTATCAACGAGGTCAAAACCTTCAGAAGAATGTTTTCCATAATTTGCTACAGCGTATGTTCTTGCGGCAATGGCTTGTGCTTTTAATGCTTCTTTGCCCCATGATGATGGCATTTCTGCAGCCAAAACTCCTTGTATATAGTTTTCCATGCAAACATCATTTATGACGGTTAGAGTATTATCTTTATTTTGTATTCTTAAGATACCTCTATACCATTTGTTTTTTGTGTAAACGCAGGCTTGCTGATTTATTGGTTTTAGAACTACGTCTTTTGTGTATATTGTACATTGTCCGTAATTTGAGCGAACAATCATTGAATCTTTATCAAGTGGAGTGATTTCGTACATAAGCATTTTTCGAACGATGCAAACTTGTTTGTTCGTTTTAATATCAATCATTTGAGCTTCTTCGGATGCAGAAACCATTACAGATGATTCGTTTGTATATAATCCTATTTTTATTGCTAGAGCAGGATGTGCATACGCTGACAATAATAAAATTGATAAAATAATAAAAAACTTTTTCATAACAATTCTATTTTACTTAACATAGCTTAAATAAACAAGACTTTAATTTAGGTTTTATGCTAGTCTAGTTATAAAAGTTTTGTGGGCGATTGGCGCAGTTGGTAGCGCATCACATCGACATTGTGGGGGTCACGTGTTCGAGTCACGTATCGCCTAGATATATTTCAGATAACATTTGTTATCTGAAATATATCTTTTAGTATTTTTATATAAAACAATGCTAAATAAATCTTGTTATTTTATTATGGGTTCATTTGTTATCCAATAAGAGTTTTTGCGAAGTTGAGTGATTCGTCTGTTATTTCTCCACTTGCCAGTTCTGCGAGAGCATTAAGTCTGTCTGTTTCTGATAATGTATAAATATTTACATTTGTACTGTCAGATTGAGTTTTCTTTACATAGAAATGTCTGTTTGCTTTTGCTGCAAGTATTGCTTGGTGTGTAATCATTATTATTTGACGATATTCTGCCAGTGATGCAATTTCATCAGCAACAGCCTGTGATGTCTTGCCGGAAATGCCGGTGTCAATTTCATCAAAAATAACTGTATCTATATCATCATTTTGAGCGAAGATTGATTTAAGAGCTAGCATTACTCTGGATATTTCACCGCCGGAAGCAACCTTATCCATCGGTCTAAGTGGTTCTGATATATTTGTGGATATTAAAAACTCAACGTTATCAATACCATTTTCGCATAATGGAATTTCGTTTACAGATATTTCAAAACGACATTTTGGCAATTCCAGTTTTGTCAATGTTTCAACAATCAATGATGATAATACTTCTGCATAATTCTTTCGTTTTTCGGATATTGTTTTTGCAAGTTTTAACAAATCGTATTCTGCTTGTACAATTTCTTGTTCTGTTTTTTCTAGTTCTTCTGTTGAATTTTCAATCACGGAGTATTCCGCACTAAGTTTTTCAAAAGTATTTAACACTTCTTCCAGTGTACCGCCATATTTGCGTTTTAGCTTATCCAGGATAAACAATCGTTCTTGTATTTGGTTTAAACGTTCTGTATCATTTTCCATGCTTTGAGAATAATCTCTCAATTCAGAACTAACATCTCTCAATAATTCATTAGCTTCTATAAATGTACTTTCTATTGAGCCAAGAGTCTCGTCCAGTTGAACAGCTTTTGATAAACTCATTTTTATTTGGGATAATGCGTTAAGTATTGAGTTATCATCATTTGATAAATTCCAATAAGCACCTCCTGTTAGTTCTTTTAACTTTTCTGCATTTTCTAATACAGATAATTCTTTGTGTAAAGCTTCATCTTCATCAGTGCTTTTGATTGATGCAGATTCAATTTCATCAATTTGAAATTTAAGAAAATCTATTTGTGATTCTGTTAATTCTGATTGTGATTTTAAGTTATTTAATTTTGTTTTTAGTCCGGTGTAATGCTTATATAATTCTGCATATTGGTCTAATAGTTCTCCACATGTAGTTTTAGCATAGGAATCTAACAATTTTATGTGGTATTTTGATTGCATAAAAGTATATGACTGATGCTGAGAATGTACATCCAGTATTGTGTTTCTTAATTCCTTTATAATATTTTGGTTTACTAAAATTCCATTTA
Source organism: Candidatus Gastranaerophilales bacterium (assembly GCA_023665105.1). GTDB lineage: Bacteria > Cyanobacteriota > Vampirovibrionia > Gastranaerophilales > Gastranaerophilaceae > UBA2883. Next base: position 2,826 of record JAMPEO010000194.1, read on the forward strand.
TTCTATATTTTGATGTTGTTGGTGTTATTTCTCTTGATACAATGATTTCATTACCATCAAGGTCAATTTCATTTTCGTTCAAAACAGAAATAGCATTTTTGTTGAAAAGTTCAGCGGTTAATTCAATGATAGCTTTATCAGCACCGGTTTTAATTACATCTTTTGAACATTTTCCGCCTAAAACAATATCAATAGCATTGATAAGGATACTTTTACCGGCACCTGTTTCACCGGTAATAACATTTAATGCTTTGTCAAAATCAATGTTTAATCTATCTATCAATATATAGTCTGATATAGAAATACTTTTTAGCATATTTCTAAATTAGCCTAAAATTAAAAGAATTTCAATTATTATTTATTTTTAACCGTACCAAATTTGTGGGTTTTTGCTTTTGTATTCATCATTATGAACAAATCCATTGTTTTGATAAAAGGTAATCGCATCTTCTGCTGAAAAACATTCTATAGCTTTACCTTCAGATAAAGCTTTTAATGAGTCTAAAATAGATGTGCCAATACCTTTATATTTTGATTTTGGATTATTTTTACTTATATATGTCGGATTTGTTTGTAACAGTTCTAATTTATTATTGTTATCTGTTTCTTTAAATAATGCGGCTCCCAGAATTTTCTTGTAGTCTATCTTATCAAAATCTGAGTTTTGAGTTGTTAATACATAAGTATGATTAGTAATACTATTATCATCGCATTCAGAGAAATCGATTAGAGAGTTTTCGTATATGAGTGCAGAATAAGTATCGTTACCCCATTTTATAGCTATCTTTTCTAATGCATCCATGTCTTTGTTGCAATTAGTATCTAATTCTACAAAAGATACTTTGCACGGCGTAATTTTATTGTTTTCAAACTTTGTAATATGAGTACTATTTATAAAGTTGGCTGTAAAATTGATTGGATACATACCTATATAACAAATCTAAAAATAAAATATGTTATAATAAAATGAAATATTAAGAAATTTTAACTAATTAAAAATAAAAATGAACAATTTCT
>JAMPEO010000195.1 GCA_023665105.1 Candidatus Gastranaerophilales bacterium
GTTATTTTCCTTGCAAGCTCTTGTAATAAACCTATAAACCTGCGACCTGTCAAGCCGTTTACCTTGTTTTCCTAAAAACAAAGGCTCATCAAGGCTTCTACCTTTAGTATAATCTTTTAAAACTTTCTTTAATTTATCGTTGATATAAAAGGTTTTGGGCTTGTCTGTTTTCTTCTCAATTATTGAAATATGAGTTTTATCTACAACATCAGCAACATTTAATCGTACAATATCGCTGACACGCAAACCAGAGTTTAACCCCAATACCCAAATCACATAATCTCTTTTATTATGGGCTTTTAGATACTGTTCAACTTTAGCAATGTCTTTTTTGCTTTTAATTGGCTCTGCTTTCATTTTTTACATTCCTTTCTGCAACATTTTTCTCATCTTGTAGCAAATTAGAATGTAAGTAATAGTTACAACAATTTCGACAGATAAAATTCAAATTCTTCGGAGCGCAATAATTGCACTTTGAGAAAAAACCATGCCTGTAAGTATAATGTTTGTGGTATAATCAAGCTAAAAAGGGGTAATTCTATGCACTTATTCTTTTTAGATGAATCGGGAACGGTTGTTCCGCAAAAGAGAAATCACACCACCTATTTTGTTATAGGGGGTATAATAATTCCAGAAATACATTGGCATGAAATCTTTAAAAAGCTAAGGGATTTAAAAAGACAATACAACATTATCTCTGAAATAAAATGGCGGTATTTTTCACCCAACAATAAAGATGATGGCAACGGATTACAACATCTGTCTTTTGAACAGAAAAATGAAGTAAGAAATAAGTTGTATGAAATCATTACCTCTTACAAATCAATAAAAATCATCTCAACTGTTACCAATATTGAATCTGCATACAATCTGCCCAATATTAACAATCAAGATGACCTGTACTGGTACAGCTACAAGCAAGCGGTTGAACGCTTCCAATATTATTTGCAGGATTTATCAAGAGAATCTGGAGCAGATTTTAACGGACTTGTAATTATAGATAACAGACTATCTTGCGATGATAACAGGTTAAGGTCATTACATCACAACCTTTTAATCACAAATCATGAGGGCGCAACTAAATTTAATAACTTAATTGAAGGCTTATTTATTGCACCATCTCATTTGAGCGTAGGCATTCAATTTGCCGACCTTGTTGCAGGTGCTATTTTTAGAAAATATGAAAAAGACGATAACAGGTATTTTGATAAAATCAAAGGTTCTATCAGAAATAAAGACGGTAATATATCTGGCTATGGTATAGTGAAATTCCCCAAACAAGCATAAAAAGACGTCGAGTTGAGCGAACTCAAACCTGCAAATTCGACGCAGTCCCGACGTACTTATATTATCTCATATTCAGCAATCTTTTTCAAGTGCTGCAAGGAATTTATTAAGTAAAATAAATCTTAGAACTTATTATTTATCTCCAAGAATGATACCCCATCATCATTTCAACCATATCATGGTTTTAAAATATTCACTCTAAGGGGGCTAGAATCGTTTTTAAGAGGGGTTAAGTATTTTCATGGTAATAAGTTATATCTAAAATCATTAATCATAAATAAGGGCTTATCTGTGTGCGGATTCTGAAATCATAGTTTTCTTAAGTCAAATTTTCTATACATTTCAGCGTACAGGCTATTGTCATCAGCACTATATATTTTTTTAAACACTTCACTCAAGGAATCTTTATACTTGCAATCACATTCTTTAAACATAGCAAGGTAGTGTGTAGCGGATTCTTTCCTCATAAGTTCCGCTAACAGTTGCTCATACTTATTTAGCTTAACTTCACCCGATTCTGGTTTATCGTAGAAAATTTTTTGTTTCATCTCTCTTTTATAATAAGCTTCAAGAGCATCATACAAAATACCATTATCTAATAACTTTAATAGCATTAATAATGTTAAGTGTTTATCAGTCTTATAGGCTTCTTCATCAAGAAATCTTGTTATATATTTTATGCTTCCTGCACCCGTTAATTGTATTTCATGTCTTAGAATATTTAACCCATCAAGCCACAACCCTTGTGTTTTAGGACTGTAAACATTTTCAGGCAACAAGTTAATTTCTTTTTCCGTTAAAGGTAATCTTAAAAATACATTCCTCAAATTAGCCTTGTCAAACAGTTCTAACACCTTATCATAGAACAGGTGCTTTTTTGCACCTGTAATATCTTTTTGCTCATTATTTCTTGTTAAGGGTGCTAAAATAACTGTACAATGCTTTGAGCCTTCTTCAATAGGCTCAAAGGAGCCTTTATAGCTTCTATTTCTTAAATACTTTATGTATAAGTAAGGTGAGAAATCAACAAGGATATTCATGGTTAAATGAATTTCGCCTATATTGAAAGCCTTTAGGTCATTTTTACTAAGGTCACAAAACCCAAGCTCTTGAAATAGCCTGTATAATTCAGATTCCAGGGGCATTATCAAATTAGTATCTGTTACACCGTCAGCATTGTTACCGTACCTTGTAGGTGTGAATATTAATCTAACCATGTTCCAACTGGTTTTAATCTCATAGGCATTAGAAGGAAAATGTTCTGCCATTACTTCTTGCCAATTTTCCACCATAGAATCAGGGTTAATGCTTAGTTTATCCTTATCGGCTCTAATTACAAGTTTATCAATCAATAGTGTGTTAAATAAAGTATTACCAGCCATAGTACCTCCTTAATTCATTGTATAATCTTGCTAAGACACTTTTATTATTATTATTTAATAACAAGCTATCAAGCTCCGCTAAATCAGCTCTTATATCAGCCTTTTGCCATGTATCGTGCTTTGTAAAGTATTTGTTAATTAATTGTTCCCTTTGTTCTGGTTTCTTTTTTGATAAAAGTATAGCTACAAGGGATTTTAAAGGAATGTTGTAGATACAGCCTGTTCTATTTTTGTAATCTGAAACAAAATTAACATAAGTAGTATAATGAGATTTTTTTAATTTCACAGACTTAAATCTGCATTGCTGTAATAAAGCTCTAAAGTAAAATCCTATAATATTCCCTACAAGGTCAGCACCCTTTTCATGTAACTTTGAAAGGTAAATTTTTTGTTCAGGGTCAGCATTCAAGGATAATATTCTGCTTATTGTTCTCATGCCAGATATATAGCACCTAAAGCGGATTGAATCAGGTGTAGCACCTCTCATAATCCTTAATTCCGCATTGCGCCTTGTATCAAGGGCAATATTATTTTTTCTTACTGTTTTATGATAGCCTTCATTTTCAAAGGCACTTTCAAGGAAATAATTAGTTCCTGCCGTTATTTGAATAGCTTGTTTTTTATCTACACCTTTTATCTTTAACCATTTTTCTTTACTTTCTAATTGAAGCAATTCTTCAAGTAATTCACCATAATTAACAGGTATTTCAAATTCTGCTACAGGTGTTACGCCTGTAACAATGGCAAGGTTAATATAGTTAAGAAAAGCATCGATATTAAGTTTAAAGGAAGGTATAACAGAATCATTATCAATAGGTGCAATTAGCGTATTTGCTAAGAGTTCCGATAGAATAATAAACATTGTTATCTGAAAGAAATGTATGGCATAATCAATAACATCATCTTCCGATTTACCTGTTATCTTAATAAAGGATTCGCCATAGAAAGAATAAGCTAGGTTCTTTGAACAACCAGCATTATTTAATGGTACTTTTTTCCTGCCTTTATTATCAGGAGCATATTTAAAAATAAATATTTTATGTAAAAAATCTTGTTCAGCTAATGAAACATAATCGTTTACGATTTCTGTATCATTTTTATATATTGAACTTAGAATTTCTTTGTATTTATTT
>JAMPEO010000196.1 GCA_023665105.1 Candidatus Gastranaerophilales bacterium
TTTTTCTAATGTTAAGAAAAAACAATTTTTGTCATCGAATTATGTGACATATACAACTCTGAATTTGCGGATTTTGCGTAGAGTGAGTGACGAAGTCACGAAACTCGAAGAGGCACGGAGCAAAGTGAACAATAGTTTGCAACGCAAACAAAGTGAGCGACTGCGGAGTGTGGAGCAATAATCCAAGAGGATTTCAGGGTCTATGTCTGAGTGTACGTGAAATAGATGCTGAAACGAGTTCAGCATGACATCTCGTTTCCCCTCTCTGGACGGAGAGGGAAGAATTGCTTAACGAACAACGCGAGCTTAGTAATTTGGGTGAGGTGATTGTTTTCAGAAAGTAGGTCGGATTTACTAATCCGACAAATTCAATAAGATTTCGGGGACTATTCTAAATTCATAACTTGTAGATTTGCTTTACTAACCTGTCCACAAAAATATATGATAAGATTGTATTATGAAAAAGTTTTTAATTTTATTATCTATATTTTTCACAATGGTTCTTATGTGCCATGCCGGCGAAACTTATGTTTCTTGTAATATACAGGCATGTTTACATATAAACGGGATTACTGGAGAGCCTCTTTCGATAAATAGGTATTTTTATATAAATTCGACTACGAAAAAAGTATATGATAAGAGTCATAAACTACTTGTTTCTGAATATGAAAACGGAGTCTATACAATACATTTTAGGGAAGCAGACAGGACAGAGCGTCTTATATATGATACGAAAACAAAACAGGTAACTTTGTATGGTAAACAAAGACGAGGTTATTATTATCCGTGGGTGTTATATAACGGGTTTGGGACGGGAAGTTCTACAAATAAATAATATATATAATAATAAAAAGGGCTGATAATATATCAGCCCTTAATAAAATATTTTTGAAATAAATTACTTCCAACTATTCAAATACTCTTCTTGTTCTGCAGTAAGAGTATCAATTTTGATCCCCATAGCTTCAAGTTTTAGTGAAGCTATTTTTTCATCAACTTCTCTAGGTAGAGTGTACATTTTGTTTTCAAGTTTACCTTGATTTTTAACAATGAACTCTATACCAAGAGCTTGGTTCGCAAAACTCATATCCATAACACTTGCAGGATGACCTTCTGCTGCAACAAGGTTAACCAATCTTCCTTCAGCAAGAACGAAAATAGATTTACCGTTGTTTAGTTTGTATTCATCCAAGAATGGTCTGATTCTGTTGATTGATTCAGTTTCGTTCTTAAGTTCAGGAACATTAACTTCGTGGTCGAAGTGTCCTGCGTTACAAACCATAGCACCGTCTTTCATAGTTAAGATATGCTGAACATCAATAACGTGTTTGTCACCTGTTACGGTTAGGAATATGTCACCAACTTTAGCAGCTTCTGCGATAGGCATTACTCTGTAGCCTTCCATTGCAGCTTCTAAAGCTTTAAGTGCATCAACTTCACAAACGATAACGTTGGCACCAAGAGCTTTCGCACGAAGAGCACAACCTCTTCCGCACCATCCGTAACCTGAGATAACAACTGTTTTACCTGCGATAAGAACGTTTGCTGCTCTCATGATACCGTCTAAAGCACTTTGACCTGTACCATATCTGTTATCGTATAAATGTTTTGTTAAACTTGTATTTACACCAACTGCAGGGAAAGCCAATTTGCCTTGAGTTTCAAGAGCTTGAAGTCTGATAATACCTGTAGTTGTTTCTTCTGTAGAACCAATAAGTTTTGCAGCAAGCTCGGGTCTTTCTGCATGGATAGTTGCAACGATGTCGCAGCCGTCATCAATAACGATGTCAGGGTTGTGATCCATAGCTGCTCTAACGTGTGAGCGGTATGTTTCAACAGATTCACCTGCGTATCCAAGAACAGGGATTCCCCAGTATTTTACTAAAGCTGCAGCAACGTCATCTTGTGTAGATAATGGGTTTGATGCTACTAATACTGCATCAGCACCACCGGCTTGCATTACTGTACATAATGCAGCTGTTTCTTTTGTGATGTGAACACAAGCTGATAATTTCAAACCTTTGAATGGTTGTTCTTTGATGAAACGTTCTTTTATTTTCATCAAAACAGGCATGTTTCTGAATGCCCATTCTATATTATTTTTACCTTGTTCTGCAAGACTGATATCTTTGATATCAGATTTTTCTAATATACTTTGCTCTATAGTATTCATTGTTGATTCTTTCTCCATAACGATACTACTCATTAAAAACCTTCTTTCTGCCGTGATTGGTTATTAGTTCCATTTATTTAGTGTCGATTTTACACACAAATTACTTAGTAATTTTATCATAAGCAGTATTTATAGTAAAAAAATCTTTGCTAATCTTTACAATTCCCCATCTTAAGGGGTTGATACCATTTTTTTTAAGCTCAGATTCAATATATTCGGAAGTCGGATTTCCGTTATTAGGTATATTTATTATTTCTGATGTTATTTGCATACTAATATAATATATTAAATATAGAAAAAGATGTCAGATTTATAAAATCTAACACCTTTTTTATTTATTCTTTGATATTCACTTTCTTATGTAACCAAGCCTGCCGCTCTTAGTTGTGCCAACATTTCAGGAGTCATACCACTGTTTTTAAATTGTTTTTGTGCAGCTTTTAAGTCTCTTTTAGCATCTTTTGCTTCACGTTGTTCAGCTATTTGGGTTGCAGATTTATTACTACCCCAGAACTTTTGCCAAGCATTACGTTTTTTACCATTAGCACCAAGTTGACTTTTTGATGCATCATATTCACCTTGTTCTTTTGCGTATGCTCCTTCAGCATTAGTTAAAGTCGTTGCACTGCCAACCATGCCGGAACATGCTGCTTTAGCGACTTCTAATTTATCTTGTGCTTCTGGAAGCTTAACTTCTTCTAGATTTTTAATTTTGTCGGTTTGAGTTTTAATTTCTTTTTCAATGTTGGCTTTATCTGCTTTGCAAGCTTCATATTCTTTTATTTCGGCTTCTATTTTTGTTTTACTTGCATTGTATGCATTTACGGTTGTGGCATTTTCACCATCCCCCATTTTTGTACCACCGGCTTCATTCATTGCTATTTTAGCATTGTTTATAGCAGTATCGATCTGTGTAATACTAGCATTTTCAGGAAGTTCTACTTTCTTAAGCTCCTTACCCCTTGTTTCTTTTAATTGATCTAATTCACTTTTTGCAGTGCTATAAGCTTCTTCCATATCAGATGCTTTTTTCTCATCTGCCCTAAAGCTAGTTTCATCCAATTTTTTAGTTTCTTTACCGTTATTTTTTTCAACAATAGTCATATAATTGTTTTGGTTAATAGCAGGTGTTGCTTTGCCACTTGCATCTAATTTAATAGTTATAGCTTTTTCGCCACGAGTAGTGAAGCTGGCTTTGCTAGCAGTATCAAACTTTGACTGTGCATTACCTATTTGGGTATCTAAACCTTCAACTGTTGTTTTAGTATCTGTTAATAAATCAAATTTCTTTTTAGCAGCATCATATGCTTTTAGATTAGCGTTTTCTTTTCCTGATTCTACGCCGTTATCTTTATCAAGTTTTGTTAGTTCATCTTTTAATGATGCAATTTTAGTGTCAGCATTATTAGCTTTTTCAAGTTTTGCGTTTAGACCTTCAAGTTTTGTTTTTTCTGTGGCAATACTGCGTTCAATACTTTTTACATTTTGAGACGCAGTTATATAATTGTTTATTGCAGTAGTGTTTTGTTGTTGTGCAGCACTTTGAGTTTCATTACCGCCTTGTGCTTTAGCCATCATAGCCATAGCAAAGATACTTGTAGCATCTCCTACCAAGC
>JAMPEO010000197.1 GCA_023665105.1 Candidatus Gastranaerophilales bacterium
CTCCGTGCTACTTCGAGTTTCGTGACTTCGTCACTCACTCTACGCAAAATCCGCAAATTCAGCATGACATATTTATTTGCTTAGTATTGTAGATTAGGCAGTGTCTAACTTGCTATTCTATTTTTTATGTTATATTTTCGAAAAATTTTGCAGGAGTAATTTCTAATGCTTCAATTATTTGAAACATTTTATCAATCGTTGTACTACGTTCACCACGTTCAATCATACCTATAAAATTTGTAGACATATCTAATTTTTCAGCCAGTTTTGCTTGAGTCAAATTTCTTTTTTTACGTATATATTTAACTCTTTGACCAAAGATATATCTATTTGTTTTTTTAGTCATTATTAAATTATGTAATTTTTCAATTAAAAACTAAACAAACTGAGTGTGCTATTTTAATGTATATAATATTTATTGCTTTTAGTAACTATAATCCTTTGAAAAAATCTTCTAGTGTTGAATCAAGTGCATATATTAATTTAGTCATATTGAAAACAGTAGTATTTATTTCTCCTCTTTCAACCATACCAACAAAATTTGTTGATACACCTATTCTTTCAGCAACTTCTGCCTGTGTTATACCAATTTTATGTCTTAACGCTTGTAACCTATGTCCAAATATGTCAAGAAAATCTTTATCATCCATTTACAGATTATCGTGTTTAAATGTAACAAAATAAACAAACTGAGTGTGTTATTTTTGTTTTTATAGTATAACTGAGTGTGCGTTTAATATTGCAAAAAATCTAAATATATAAATGAAAAAGATAAAGAATTTAATAATACTCATATTTAGCATATACAGTCTGTATTTCGTTCTGGGAAGCACACTGGCTCCTGTAATGGCATATTTTCATCATTATGAGTTGTCTGCAAAATTGACTTCAATGTATATATATTCTTGCCATCAGGAACCAACCAGAACTTTTTGGGTTTTAGGCTATCCAATGGCTTTATGCTGTAGGTGTTTTGGGTTTTATCTTGGAGTAGTAGTTTCAGGAGTTGTTGCTATTTTTGATAGATTAAAACTTAGCTTAAAAATATTCCTGTTTCTTCTAGTTTTAACGAGCATTGATATTTTAATAAACTATGGATTTGGAATAAGAACTTATAATACCGGAAATATAACAAGATTTATAGCCGGAATAATGATGGGGTTACTCTTTGTAGCAACTCTACAATATTTAATTGAAAGGATGGAAAAGAAATTATGTACAAAAAAATCTTAGCAGTATTCTTGGCAATTACATTTATGTCAAGTTTCGCATCACCATTGTGCAATGGTGTATCAGCACAGGCAGGAAATCAATCATTGAATGATTTTCTTAGAACAACAAAAGATATTTCAGCTTATTACAAATACCCATCAATGAAACTTGCTGTTAATGGAGCAGGTAAGAGTAGATTAGCAGCACACACTCCAATAATGATTCGTTGTGAAGAAACAATTACAACCAACAATATAGTTAACGGAAGCATCGTTAAATTTTCTATATTGGAAGATGTAAAGGATTCAAACGGTAGAATTATGGTTAAAGCTGGTTCACCTGTAACCGCACAGATATCTTTTGCAAAAGCAAAAGGAATGATAGGCAGATCAGGTGAAATTACTGTGAGCGATTTTCATACTACTGCAGTAGACGGTTCATATATACCTTTGTCAGGAACAGTATCAGCAAAGCCTGATGACAAAATGGTTGTTTCAATAGTCTTAAGTGTAATCTTATGCCCGTTATTCTTGTTAATGAGTGGTGATGATGCACAGCTATCTGCAGGAGCAACAAAAACAGCTTATACAGTACAAGAAACATATATTAAAACAAATGCAAACTAGTATACTTTAAAAAGACAAACAGCCAAACAGCAGAAATATTTCTGCTGTTTTTTATTAACTTTAAAACAATGTCAGTTGTTTTTCAAAATGTTTTTTAAGGAATGATTTGCGATGATACTTGGTAAGACCATATTTATCTATTGCATCAAGATGAGCTTTGGTTAAGTAACCCGCATTTTGTTTCCATAAGTATTGTGGAAATTCTTTATCTAATTCTTGCATATATCTGTCACGTGTTACTTTTGCTAAAATACTTGCGGCAGCAATAGATGCAGATTTGCCATCTCCTTTGATTACGAATTGTTGTGGATATGAAAACTCTCTGATAAGTTTGTTTCCGTCCACTAATACCAACAAATTTTCTGTATTTATTCTAGAAATTACGCTTTCGCAAGCCAATTTCATAGCTTTGAGAGAACAAGCCAATATATTATATTTCTCAATATCCTCGACTTCTATACAAATAGTTTCGTTTATAGTTTCGTTTCTAACGAAATCATAAAGATATTCACGTTTTTTTGCTGATAGTTGTTTTGAATCATTTAGAACAGAGAGTTCTTCCAGAAGTTTAGGGTTTAAATCATTAAAGTATACTGCACTTGCAAAAACGCCGCCTGCTGCCGGACCCCTGCCGGCTTCATCTGTTCCAATAATCACTTTATCAAAACTTTTATCAAATTCAAATAACTTGCCTGAAGTTTTCATAAACCTATTCTATCATAAGTTGGTTTATTCTCTAATACCCTCGTGTATATGGGTTATAATAAGAATTAGTTTGTTGTGTCGGTACTCTGTACCCATAATATTTTGCTTGCTGTGGAGTGAATACGTACGATTTTTGTTGTTTTCTATATCTGTTTGAATAGTTTGTTTGGGGATAATATTTCGCATAATTTCTGGCAGAACCATATACATTATCCGATTTTAGACTTAATGCAAAACAAAACGGCATAGAAACAAAAAGTGTTAAAATTAGCAGGCATGCTTTTTTCAAAATGTTAATCCTCCAATAATAATATTATGGATTATTATGCGTTTTGTTAAACCGCCAAACGGTTGAAATTTAAGGGTATGTTAAGATTGTTAATATTATTGAAATTCACCGAACAGATAGTTGCATGAAATAAAAAAATATGGTAGAATAATCTTGCGTAGAAATATTATTATGTGAAGGGTATTAGATGTTAGTGTCAGCAATCGCAACTTTTCAAGCTATAAATGCACAGCATAGAGCGGGCATGGCAATGATGCAATCAAGAGATGCAATGCTTAGCGGAATTAGAAATGCAGGTGCAGGCGAAACAAACTTTAATGCATTGCATCAACAAGATATGAAAAACGATGCAATCAATACAAAAGCTCAATTTATGTATCAAGTAGCTTCTGCGTGGAAAAAACATTCTGAAGCTAAAATGAAAGAAGAAACTAAAAACCTTAATTACCTTGCGTAGCTAAGGTTTTTTCATTGTGTTTGGATTTTTTGTGTATCTGTTATAAAGGTCAGTGTTTAAATAAGAGAGAATTTTGCTATATTTTTGTTAAAATTTCTTAAAATTTTCAAAGAAATATAGCAATTTTTATTTTGAGGTGCTTTGTAATACATGTCAATATCATATATAGAAGGATGTGTTATGGGCATAGTTAGTAATATTAAACATAGACTTGATAATTACCCTAAGTTAAAAAAGACAGCTAAGTTTTCATATAATATGGTGAAGAAAGTTCGTCCGGGTCATATTATGTGTGCTGTTATGCTTACTACTATGTGTATGTCCCGTTGCAGCTCTGTAAGTAACGGTCCTCATAAGTCTACCGCTGAATATATGCAATGGGCATACGATAAAGGTGCTGAGCACGTTAATGATAGCTTGAAAATGGTAACTTTAGAACAGCAAGCTGCTCTTCAAAGAACA
>JAMPEO010000198.1 GCA_023665105.1 Candidatus Gastranaerophilales bacterium
GCTTGGTAGGAGATGCTACAAGTATCTTTGCTATGGCTATGATGGCTAAAGCACAGAATAGTGCTGCTGCAACACCTACTCCGGGTACTGATAAAAAGACGAACTCACAAATTTTGGCTAGTGCAAAAACAGTTGTAGCTAATTATCCTAGTAAGAGTATGGATATTATTACTAATTTCAATGCACAATACTCAAAAGCCGGTATCTCAATGGATACAAATGGTACGCCATCAAAGACTTATGCTCAAGCAAAAGCAGATATAGAAGCTGAAATCAAATCTATAAAAGCTAATATGACTGATGATGATACTAAAACTGAAGGTGTTCAAAACAATAATAAAACAGCTTATGATACTGCAAAATCCACTTATGAGGGCTATGCTAGTGCATTACAAAGTTATGATAACTATACAAGTACTATAGATAATATGAAAACTACTCAAGGTGGTAAAACTATAGAAATTACTGGTGAAGGCGATGCAATGAAAGCAAAAGGAATGGAACCTGATGCTAGTCAATTTACTCAATATTTATCACCTGAACAACAAGAATCGTGTAAAGTAAATGGCAAAATTGACCAAAGTAAGCTAGAAACACTTGCTAAGCAAACATCTAAATATCAAACTGCAAAACAAACTAATGAGCAACAAGCTACAACATTTAACAGTCTTGTTGAGGGACGTAAAAATGCATTGCCATCTGGTGTTAATAGTAGAAGTGACTTAGAAAAGAAAATGACTGAAGCTAAAAAAGTAATGGATGAAGCAGGTGCAAAAACAGTTAATGCTAATGGTCAAACTGCAGCACAGCATGATATGGCTGTGAAAAATCTTGAATCTAAATTAGCAGCATTAGGAACAAAAGAGGACTTTGATGCAGCTGTTAAAGAGATGACAGAGCTTAAGAAAGAACTTGCAGAAGCAAAAGCGATTATTGCAGCGGATGCTACTGCGACAGAAGATGCGAATGCATTAGCGAATAGTAAACGAACCTTGAAATCTAAAAAGCAAGGTGGTCATACCGGCTTAAGAGGTAAATTCTATGACATCTTCCATAAGGATAGCAAAACTAAGGGTGTTGCTGCTGCAAAAGCAGATGTAACTGCACGTACTGATGATGCAAATACATCGCTCACAGCATCACAACAGCTATATGCAAAATATTACGATAAAACATAACAGGCATGAATATCAAAGAGTAAATAAACGAGCAAAGCTGCGAAATTTTCGCAGCTTTGCTCGTTTTGTATGATTAAATTTGTTCGTGAATTATTGTAAAAAATTATAAAAACCATCCATTAGGTGGTAGATAGAATTTTATAATTGTACAACAATAGTTGGTATGAAAAAGAATGAACTTGATTTGGATAAAGTGTTTCAACAAATAGGAACAAATGTTAGAAAATATAGACGTAAAAATAAGTTGTCTCAAGAAACTCTTGCGTTTAGAATTAGCAGTGCAAGGAATTATATAGGCTGTATTGAGAGAGCAGAAAAACATGCCAGTGTTGAAACATTAGCAAAGATAGCAGTAGCTTTAGATATCAAATTGGAAGATATTGTAAAAGGCTGTTAGTATAATTTTTTTAATAAAAAGAGCCTATCATTTGATAGGCTCTTTTATATGTTTGATTTTATTCTTTATTCTACAGTAACAGATTTTGCAAGGTTTCTTGGTTGGTCAACGTCTTTGCCCAAGAACTCTGCAATATAATATGCCAATAGTTGTAGTGGTATTATTGCCAATATTGGCGATAAATATTCATCTGTTTCCGGAATTCTTATTATATTATCAAATAACTCATCAAGCTTTTTGTCATCAGAGTTCGTCAAAGCAATCATTCTTGCATCTCTTGCTTTTGCTTCTTCACTGTTTGAAAGGATTTTGTCATAAACTTTACCTTTCATCATTATTGATAACACAGGTAATGTTTCATCAAGCATTGCAATAGGTCCGTGTTTTAGTTCGCCTGCAGGATAACCTGTTGCATTGATATAGCTTATTTCTTTTAGCTTCAATGCACCCTCAAGAGCTGTTGCGTAATTGATACCTCTTGCGATATATACAAAATTCTTAGCATTAGCATAAGTTCTTGCACAAGCTTTTACTGTTGATTCGTGTGATAAAATCTCTTCTGTCTTTTCAGGAAGAACTATCAATTCTTTTTTCAACTTAACAAGCAAATCTTTGTCAATGGACTCTTTGATTTCTGCCATATAAAGAGCTAGCAAGTAGAAAGAAACAAGCTGTGCCATATATGATTTTGTTGCTGCAACACTAACTTCTATACCTGCACAAACAGGGATAAGGCTGTCAGCTTCTCTTGCCATTGTTGAATCAGGACGGTTTGTCACAATAAGAATATGTGAGCCTCTGTTTTTTGATTGTTTAATGGCTGTAATAGTATCAGCTGTTTCTCCTGATTGTGAAACACCGATTACAAGAGTGTTTTCATCTGTTACAGTTTTTCTATAAATATATTCGCTGGATGGTTCAACATCCACTGCAATTCCACAGAAATCTTCAAGGATATATTTTCCAATAGTTGCTGCGTGTAATGATGTTCCGCAAGCTACAATTTGGACTCTGTTTAATTTCTTAACTGTTTCTCTATCAAGTTTAACTTCATTTAAATTTATAGGTTCATTTGAACCTATTATCTTACCGCTTAATAGGTTTCTTATAATACTTGGTTGTTCGTGTATTTCTTTAAGCATAAAGTGTTTATATCCCATCTTACTTAAAGATACTGATTCCCATGGAAGAGTTTCAATTTTGCATGGTAACTCAACGCTGTATTCGTTTGTTAAAACCATTTTCTCAGGTGTTAATGTTACTATTTGATTATCATCAAGATACATAGCTTTCTTTGTATAATCAATAGTTGCCGGTACATCTGACGCTACATAATATTCATTTTCTCCAACACCTACAAGCAAAGGTGCATTTCTTTTTGTAGCTACAATAGTATCTTTTACATCCTGATGCATTACACAAAGCGCATAAGCACCATCTATTTTTCTTGTTGCAATTCTTACCGCTTCTGTTAGATTCTTAACTTTTGAATATTCACGTGCAATAAGGTGTGCAACTGTTTCTGTATCTGTTTGTGATTTGAACACACAACCTTGCTCTTCAAGTTCTGCTTTTAGTTCTTTAAAATTTTCAATAATCCCGTTATGTACCAAAACTAGCTTTCCACAGTTGCAAGAATGTGGATGAGCATTTTCTGTTGTAGGAGCACCGTGTGTTGCCCAACGTATATGACCAATACCTATTGTAGATTTTGCAACAGTTGACTTTATCGGTTCTATAACATCTTTAAGGTTTTGTAATTTACCCTCAGCTTTGTACATTTCTATTTTACCGTCTATATCAACAGCTATTCCGGATGAATCATATCCTCTGTATTCAAGCTTTGTTAGACCGTTTAAAAGAATATCTATTGCTGAGTTTCTTCCTATATATCCGACTATTCCACACATAATGCTCTCCTTAAAAAAAGTAGTGTTTAGATACATACTAGCATTAAAATAGTTTAATTCAAATAAAATTTTAGCTACTGTTAGTATTAAATGTGTATGGTATGTCACCCTGAACTTGTTTCAGGGTCTATATCTGAGTGTACGGAAATAGATGCTGAAATTGTCTTGGATTATTGCTCCACACTTCGCAGTCGCTCACTTTGTTTGCGTTGCAAACTATTGTTCGCTTTGCTCCGTGCTACTTCGAGTTTCGTGA
>JAMPEO010000199.1 GCA_023665105.1 Candidatus Gastranaerophilales bacterium
AGTTCCCGGAGCCGGTAAAACCACAATTCTCTTAGCTCTTATTCTTAAACTTATGGAATGTGGTGTTAATCCTGAAAATATGTATGTAATGACGTATATGGAATCTGCTGCAAGAAATTTTAAAGACCGGATAAAACGAGTTAATCCTGATAGTGCAAAAATGCCAAATATTAGTACTATTCATGGATTGGCATTAAGAATATTAAAAGAAAATTCTAATTTTGAACGAATTGGACTTAATCCGGATTTTGAAATATGTGATGATACGCAACGTGGCAGAATTATTAAATCAATTTCTAAAAATATAAATAAACAAGATTTAGAAGATTTTGATAGAGCAATATCAGTGTTAAAATTAAGCGGTGCTGATATAAATCCGGATAGAAATCTTGGTTTAAAAAAATATATTGATTTAAAACAAGGAAGTTACAATGATATGAAACTTTCAAGGTTTTTAAAATTTTTCTTTCATTATCAGAATGTTTTAAAAGAACAGGGGCTTATTGATTACGATGATATTCTTATATCTGCAGTAAATTTATTAACTCAAAATAAGGATATTTTGTCTTATTATCAAGAAGTTTGTGAATATATTATTGAAGATGAAGCTCAAGATTCATCTTATATACAACAAAAATTGGTGAATCTTTTAGGTAGTAAACACGGCAATATTATAAGATGTGGAGATATAAATCAGGCAATAACAACAACCTTTACAAATGCTGATGTTGATGGATTTAAACAATTTATTGAGTCTTCTTTTAGAGTTGATATGAATTGTTCTCAAAGATGCAGTGAGGGAGTGTGGAAACTTGCAAATTCTCTTGTTGAATATGGTAATAATGTTTCAAATGAACCATTTTATGAAATATACATGAATCCGGTAGAGGGTAAAAATCCTGTTGAATTAAAACCGTTAGATTGTGAATTATATAAAAATACAGCGGAAGAAAAAATATCCATAGTTAATAAAATTAAATCTATCTTGAAAACAAAGCCGGATGCTACGATAGGTATATTATTACGTAACAATTATCAGGTTAACAGTTGGGCACAGTATATAAATGATTCCGGATTGACGGCTATTACAAGAAATGAATGCTTAGGACAAAAATCTATATTTAAAGTAATTTTTGCAATATTAAAACTTATTTCAAATCCGTTTGATAATGTCATTGTTGCATCAACTTATCGAGCATTGGCGGAGTGTGGTATTTTTAAACTTTATTTGGATAAAATTATAGCAGAATATGATACTGATTTTATCTCATTGGATAATGATGAAATTGAAAATACTGATTTATCAAGATTTCATTGGGATATGAACTATTGGTTATCGTTTCCTGAATTAACTGTCGAAGAGCTTGTTTTAAAAATTGGATTGAATTATTTTTCAGAAGATTTGGCAAGATCAAATATATATTTGATCTCAACTCTTTGTGCGAAACTTTCTTTAGATAGTTATGCTCAAACAATTCAGAGATTGGAAGAATTATCATCCCGTCCTACGCTGAGTGGTTTTAAGTTCTTTTCAGAAGATGAAGAGCAAGATAAAACAAATGGTAAAATTCAGATAATGACATTACATAAATCAAAAGGTGATGAGTTTGATTATGTATTTTTACCTGAAATGACAGAAAAAAATCTTACGCTTGATATCAAGAATTTTAAACTAAAAAAATCATCAGATTTTATTGAAAATGTTCGTGCATTGAATAATGATTATATAAAAAAATCAGAGCAAACTCTTAAAGAATTTATGATTGCAGAGAATTATAGGCTTCTTTATGTTGCTATAACACGTGCAAAACAAAGATTACATATATCAGCACCACAAATGGAAAAATATTTTGGTAAAGATAATAAAACAACTCCAAGTATAATTTTTAAAGAATTGTTGGGAATGTAGTTTATTTGTTTGTTGAACGTTCTCTGGAATTGATATTATCTTCAAATTGTTTAAAGGTATCGCTTCCGACAAGCTGCTCGAGTTGTGCTCTTTTGTCTGCAAAATTGCCTTTAGCTTTTCTTTGCATATCAAGAGCTTCTCTGTAATATGCATCAGAGATAATTATAATTTCTTTTGAACAGTTTTGTGCTTGTGAATAATTAAAATGACGTCTTTTTGCCATTTCTGAACGCATATTATATAACTCACGTGTTGTCATATAGTCATAATATAATCCTACAACTTTTTGCTGTAAGTTATCTATTTTTCTGACAAGAATTATCATATCTGCATCATCAACTTTTGAATATTTGTAATTTAGAGCTTTTGTATCTTGGGATAGTATTCCTAAAGTGTTTCCACCTATAAGAGAGGTACAGTATAGTAAAGGATTTCCTGTTCCGGCTCCAATCAATGTTGACATATTAGCAATGGTTGATAAAACTTTTTTTATGGATGAATTATCAGGTTTATCAGCATTAGGATTTGATAGTTTATATAATGCAAATTTTATTGTATCGCTTTTTGTTGCAGCACCTTGCCATAGCAACGATAAATCTGATAAAATCTCATCATAATCTATTTGAAGGTTTTGTGACATTTCTTTTGAAATTCTTTTGATGCTTAAGTCAGCGTAGGTTAAATTTGCTTCATCAATGCTTGTTTCTGAATGAATTGCTTTTGTATTTTCAATAGTCGGATTTATATCCAGTTTGTTTTCTATTTCATCACTTGTTCCAAAACGATAAGCAGGTTCTTTAACTGTTGTAAGTTCTTCATAGGTAAGAGCTGAAACAGAACACTGTATAAAAGTTATTGATAGTATCAGTGCAATTAGTTTTTTCATTTTAGCTTATCCTTAAATAGTGCTGAATTAAAATCAAACTGATATAGGTTAAGTTTATCTACAGCTGTTTTGCCTGCCAAACGTTGAAGTTCAGCGTGATATTTTTTTGCGTTCTGAACTTCTTCAAACTCTTGAATAATCATATTGTCATAAAGTGTAGAAGAGATTGTTAAATCTAGTATATCTCCATTTTTTTGAGCTTTATCATAATTTTTTGCGTATAACAAAATACGTTCTCTAGTATCTTTTATCATAATAAGAGAGTTTTTATAATTATAGTAGGTTGATATAATTGTGTCTTGTAAATCTTCTATTAGTCCAGCAAGTTCAATAAGTTCAGTATCTGTTAGAGGTGTTTCTTGAGGTATATTTTTTCTGTTTAATAAGGACTGTGCTAGTCTTCCTGCAGAGTATGCAGAAGATTGAATAGCATAATCACATCCTACAACACTTGGAACGAGTGATGCCCCTGATACGATTGCTGATAATGTTTTTGCCATAAGAGAAGAATGTATTCTTCGTTGGCTTTCAGGAGTAGCAAGTTTTTTTAATGCAAATTCGATAACTTTATTGTTTTCTATTGTGCCTTTCCAAAGGATTTCGATATCAGCTAAGTCTTTTTCTTTTTGCAGTTTTATAAGTTCATCAAGCACTCGGGTATCATTTATTAGCAGGGAACCTGAAACTTTTTGTTTTGGTGGTGTAAGTTTATATGTATCTTTTTGTACCTCTCCTAAAGAGACTTCTTGCGAAGCTAATACACTGCTTCCAAATGCTAATATAAATACAAGTATCCCCAAACTTTTCATACTAATTTTATATCATACTCAAAAAGATTAATCCAATGATCTATAAATATCGACCATTTGTATGTTATCAAACCATGCCCGTGATTATAGAATGGAATAAAGCGGGAGAGAGATGAATAATATTACAC
>JAMPEO010000019.1 GCA_023665105.1 Candidatus Gastranaerophilales bacterium
GTAATAGTCGCAAATTTATTTATAAATAAAGGTACTATTGTAAGTATTGTCTCTAAAAATGGAGATAAACACGATATTACTGCACAGATGAATTTACCTGTTATTGATAAACCTACGGTAGTTCTTGTTGATGGCATAAGTGCCAGTGCAAGCGAAATTTTATCTGGTGCACTAAAAGACAACCATAAAGCTGTTTTAGTTGGTACAAAAACTTTTGGCAAAGGACTTGTTCAACAAATAGTACCTCTTCCCAATGGGACAGGACTAAACATTACAATCGCTAAATATCTCACTCCAAATGGTTCTGATATTAACAAAAAGGGGATAGAACCTGATTTTAAGGTGCAATATACTTTAGCTGATATGAAAAAGCATAATGATACCCAACTTAAAAAAGCCGAAGCTGTTTTGAACGGAATGTGTAAAGATTACTAATTGTAGTAAGGTGATTTATTGTAATATGCAATCTTATATAGTACAATAGATTTAATCTATTAACTATATTAGGAGTTCTTTTATGAAAGGGATTGTATTAGCAGCAGGAGCAGGAACAAGATTATATCCTGCATCTCAACCTATATCAAAAATTTTATTACCAATTTATGATAAACCAATGATTTATTATCCGTTATCAACACTTATGCTTGCTGGTATCAAGGATATTTTGATAATAACTAATGAAGCTGATTATGATAATTTCCGTAAAGTTTTAGGTAACGGTTCTCAGTTTGGGCTTAATTTAAGTTACGAAATTCAATATATTCAGCGTGGTATTGCAGATGCGTTTATTATTGCAGAAGACTTTATTGATGGTGATTCCTCTGCGTTAATATTAGGTGATAATATTTTTCACGGTCATGGTTTCTCAACAATTATGAAAGATGCTTTGAATAGGAATAACGGTGCAACAGTATTCGGCTATACAGTAAAAGACCCTGAACGATTTGGTGTTGTTGAATTTGACGAAAACAAAAAAGTTCTTTCATTAGAGGAAAAGCCTGCAAAACCAAAATCAAATTATGCTGTTACAGGATTATATTTCTATGATGGTAATGTTTCTGAATATGCTAAGCAGCTTGAACCTTCTCAGCGTGGTGAACTTGAAATAACTGATTTAAACCGCATATATTTAGAAAAAGGTCTATTGAACGTAGAAATTCTTGGACGTGGTTTTGCTTGGCTTGATACGGGTACGCATGATTCTATGCTTCAAGCAAGTAACTTCGTACAGTCTATGGAATTAAACAAAGGTGTTAAAATTTCGTGTTTAGAAGAAATTGCCTATAATCAAGGTTTTGTCTCTGCAGGTGATTTGCTCGATAAAATTGAAAAATACGGTAATAATCCTTACTATAGCTATATTCGTAGTATTGTTATGCACGATTTAACTTCTGTTAAATAATCTTGTTTACAATTCTTAATATTTGCAAATAAAAAAGTCAATTTTTTTTAACTTAAATACTTTATATATACATAAGAGATATTTAAGAGAGAGAAAGCGAGTTTTATATGCAAAGAACAAGTGCTATTGAACGTAATAAAAAACCAGTTGGAACATTAGAAATTCCTGATGATTTTGCTAAATATTATTTAAGTAAAAAAGATAGACAAATGAGATTCTGTAATGCGAAAGATCCAATTTATCATGTCTTTGCAAGTATTGATAGACGACCATTAGGTGAGTTGTTTAGAGGATTTGTTAGAGAATCGGTAAAAGACTCAAAGAAATTTTTAAAACAGCTTGTGGCGTAACTTAGGAAAAAGAAAATTATAGGAAAAGGAAATTAAAAAGAGGAACTTGATAATAAGTTCCTCTTTTTTATATCTTTTAAATCTGATTATGACTTGCGTTTGCGTGCTGCTTCAGATTTGCGTTTTCTTTTTACGCTTGGCTTTTCATATCTTTCGCGTTTTTTTACTTCAGATAAAATACCCGCTTTTTGGATTTTTTTCTTGAAGCGTCTTAGAGCTACTTCGATACTTTCGTTTTCACCAACTCTTACTTCTGGCATGCTTTTTTCACCACCTTTTACGTTTAATCTAACAAATTCATACTAACGTAAAAATTATTTAAAATCAAGTTTTATCGCTGTTTTATCATTAAAAATGCTTTACATACTTTATTGAGGGTGTAATATAAAAGTATTGAAAAAATTCTAAGGGATAAAAATGAATATTATCAACAGCTTATCATCAAATTTACATGTATATTGTATTCCTTTATTGATGTCTTTCTTTGCAGGATTGGCAACTGTTTTAGGTGGATTTATTACATTCATCATAAAAAAAGATAGCTTGAGAAGTTTGTCTCTTGGTTTGGGGTTTTCTGCCGGTGTTATGATTTTTCTTTCTTTTACAGAAATTAAAACAGGTGCTGAAGAATTACTTATAAAATTTTTCCCTAATAACTATATGTGGTTTGTGTATGGCGGATTTATTCTAGGTGTGATTATTGCATTTTTTATTGATTATTTTATTCCTGACCATATAGAAGAAGATGAACTTTTTAATGATGAAAATGTTTCAGAATATGATAAGCACAGGCATATAAAACGTGCAGGTTTAATGACTGCAATCGCTCTTGCAGTACATAATTTCCCTGAAGGCATGGCAACATTTTTTGTATCTACTCAGGATTTAACATTGGGTTTATCTGTTGCTATTGCTATTGGTTTGCATAATATTCCGGAAGGAATTGCGGTTGCTCTACCTATTTATCACGCAACCGGTAAAAAAAGAACAGCTATTTTATACGCATTGCTATCAGGGCTTTCTGAACCTGTCGGTGCCGTTATAGGGGTGATGTTATTACAATTATTATTGCCACAAATGTTTGTAGGTGTTCTTTTTGCAATGGTATCAGGTATTATGGTTTATATATCTTTTGATACATTATTACCGCTTTCACATAAGTACGGTGACTGGCACTTGACTATTATTGGTGTTATGTCAGGTATTATTTTTATTTGGCCAACACTTATGCTTGTGGGCTAAAGTTTGTAGCGTAATTTTATTGCACTAAACTTGGTTCGTAAAACTATTTTAGAAGTTCTTTTCCGAGTTTCTTAACTGTTTCGATATCTTGCTCAGGACTTTTACCTGTTGTTGTAAGGTAATTTCCTGTTAAGATACCCTCTACGCATGTTCTAAGAGCACGTTCTTGATTTTCTTCTGATAATCTTAATCTTCCGCCACAAAAACGTAAAACAGATTTAGGATTAGCTATTTTAAATATAGCTAAGGTTCTTAAAATATTTTCTTCATCTATTTTGTCAAAATAGTTTTCAAAAGGTGTTTCCGGAATTGGCATAAGAATATTGATTGGAATTGAATCAGGTTGTATTTCAGCTAATTCCATTGCCATTTCTACTCTTTGTTCTACACTTTCACCCATACCTAGAATTACACCGCAGCATAGTTCCATACCATATTTTTTTACTAATTTGCAAGTGTTAACTCTGTCTTGCCAAGTATGTGTTGTACATACTTCAGGATAGTATGATTCGCAAGTATTTATATTATGATGGAATCTTTTTAAACCTGCTTCGGCTAATAATTTGGCAGTTTCTTCATTTAATATACCAATCGATGCACAACTGCTTAAGCCATCAACTTTGTTTACTTCTTTAATTAGATTGATTATTTTATCAAAACTTTCTTCTTCAGGAGTTTTTCCTGATGTTACAACTGCAAAGTGGTTAGCACCATATTTTTTAGCTTCTTGAGCAGCTTTCAAAACCTTTTCAGGTTCAATGAGAGGATAAGTTTCTATATTTGTTCTGTAATGGCTGCTTTGAGCACAATATTTGCAGTTTTGGGAACATTTTCCGTTACGAGCATTTACAAGTGAACAAAACTCTATATTTTTACTCATATATTGCGATGAAAGCTCTAATAATGTATTTAAATCTGTGTTATATAAATCAAGTAGTTCTTCTTTGTCTAATCCTATTGTTTGCATTGTTTTCCCCTCTATTCAAAATAATATTACAACAAAAGATGGATAGCTTCAAATTATTATCTATTCATATTTAAAAATTATGCTAAAATGGATATATAAGTATTTAAAAGAATAGATGTTTTAATATGAAATTAAGGAAAATAATTATATTAGTAGTATTTGTTATTATAGCTTGTATTCCAGCTATATCAGCAGAAAGTCCTGCCGAATTTAAAACGGCATCAGGATTTGTAAGAGTTACGACTAATATGTTAGGGTACAATTTTATAACAAGAACGATTGCTCAAAATGTTATAAAAAAATCACTAAATAAAAGTGTTAAAGGGAGCTATAACGTTAAAATAGATTCATTTAGCGGAGTTGATTTAAAAAAAGGTAAATTTAAAGGTTTAACTATTGAAGGAAAAAATCTTTGTCTTGATGATGAGGTCTATTTTTCAAAACTCTATCTTCAAACTACATCTAAATTTAACTATATAGATTATAAAAATAAACCAGTGAAATTTAAAACTGATATTCCAATGGTTTATGCAGTTGAAATATCTGAAGATGATTTGAATAAAACGGTCTCAGGTAGAAATAATCTTGATACTCTTTCTTCTTTGATTCCTTTAGTGAAATTTGAAAAAGTGAAGTTTAGAATATATGATAGCAGATTACATATAAATACAGGTGTGAGATTCCCATTCTGTAAACCTGTAAAATGTTCTATCTCTACAGGTTTGTCTGTACAAGACGGAAAAATAATATTCTCTGATATTGATACTGGATCTATGAAAGATGAACTTGCTGAAAAACTTATAAATATAATGAATAATTATAATTTTTTAGAGAATATAAATCTACATTTATTTGACGAAACTGATACCACAATGGCGGTTAAAAATGTAAAAATAATAGATAAAAAAATATATATAGATGGTAATGTTACTATTAAAAAGGCGTAATATTTTATGGGTAGAAAACGTAAAAGAAAAGACAGAACAAATATAATCGGGATTTTGGTTTTAGTTATTGCATTGTGTGTTTATGCAAAAATGACTTTTCTGAAAGACTTTAATCCAATAAAAGATTTTGACTTTGATTTCAATTTCCCTAAACAGGAAAAAAATATTGAAGTTACAGAACGTTCAGTTGAAGAGGATTATTCTGCTATTGCACCTGAAGTCAAAACACAGATAGAAGAAGATAAAACGGTTGAAGTATTTTTTACTAAATCTTCAGGCGGACAAGATGTGTATGTTGCTGTTCCAAGAAAGAAACCTGCTAATAACAAACTTTCAGATATAGAATTTGCTGTAAAAGTGTTATTGAATGGTCCTGTTAAATATGAACATAATAACGGTATATATTCAGAAATTCCTCAATCAACAAAATTATTGTATGTAAAAGAATCTCCTAATAAAGTAATTGTTAATTTATCATCAGATTTTGAATTTGGAGGCGGTGGAGACAGTTTGTATAAAAGAGTTTACCAGCTTATTAAAACTGTTAACAAAAATACAAGAAAACCTGTTTATTTATATATTGATGGCAAGCAAGCATCTGTGATTGGCGGTGAAGGACTTATGTTAAGACAACCTTTAAGGAGTAATTCTTTAGATGACTAATAAAGATTTGGATTATTATATGAATCTTGATTGGACTTTAGTTGAGGGTATAGACCTTGACTTCAATGGAAATCCGTATCATTTTATTGAAATAAAAGAGTTTCCCAGCTTTGTTTTTTGTGCAAAAACAAGAGAAAAAGCTCTTGAGGGTTATAAGCATCAACTAAAATTAACTATTATGATTATGCTTGAAGATGGCGAACGTATTTATGAGCCCGGAGAAGAATTACCGGAGGAAATTTATTAAATGACTTTGGCTGAAATTTATGTTAATCCTTTACAAAAAGAAGATATAGATAAAGTATCAGAAATTGAAGCAGGAGCGTATGGTGAACATCATTGGTCTAAAGACTCCTTTTATTCAGAAGTGAACAATAAACTCGCAAAATATTATACGGCAAGAGTTTCTAATGGTGAAATCGTTGGTTATGCAGGTTCATGGCACATCGTTGATGAAGCACATATAACAACGATTGCAGTTGATAAAGAACATTTAAGACAACATGTTGCAGAGTGCCTTATTGTAAAATTGTTAAAGGATTGTTATAATGAATTCATAAAATACATCACTTTAGAGGTTAGAGTAAGTAATATTCCGGCAATTAAACTTTATGAAAAATATGGTTTTAAGTCGTTGGGAACACGTAAAGGATATTATCAGGATAATAATGAAGATGCTTTAATTATGTGGACTGAAAATATTTTCTCAGATGAATACAAAGATATGTTCTCAAAAAATATTGAAAATTTAGAGAAAAAAGTACAATTAAAATGACAAAACGTATTGAAGAACAATTAAGCTATTTTAGATATAATGGAGAGCCTGTAAAATTTAGATTAGGCACTTTGGTTGTTATTGCGTTATCTGTTTTATTTATTGTAATGGCTACCTTTACAGAATTAAAGTTTAAGCATTTCTTTATTCCGTTAGATATATTTTCTAATTGGGGTACTTATTTTACGGAAGATGGTGTTAATTGGCACGGGTTTATCAAATATGTGAAATATATTCCACAAGTTCCGGTTATATTTTTTATATTAGGTTTATTAGATAGAAAATATTCTATAATAACAGTGCTTTTATATATAATACTTGGATTTATTGGATATCCTATTTTTGCAATGGGCGGCGGTTGGAAATATATTTTTCAATATGGTGTCGGATACATTTTAGCATATTTACCTGCATTGTTTTTTTCAGGTTCAATTTTAAATCGTAAATATAATTTTACCAATGTTTTGCGAACTGTAATTGCAGGTGTTGTTATAATTAATATTATTGGAGCACTTGTTTTACTTCTTATTGCTTGTTTAAAGCACGAAAACGGGTTAATGATTAGAAATCTACTCTATTCTATGAGTGGTTTTAAGTTTCTGTATGATATTATTTTTAGTATTATTGCAATTTATTTATCTTTATTAGTTAAACGAATTTTTTGGATTATACTTAGCTAATTTAATTTATAAGAAACTGATAAACCTCCTGGTAAATCCAATATTTCTGTTTGAAAGTCTTTGTCCGCATAAATTGCGTCTAAAAATGTTTGTACCTTTTCTCTATGAGAGTTGATATTGTCGGCTGCAATAATTGCGTTTGGAAGAAGATGCGGTTTTATTAACTCAAAATTTTTAACATATTCACGTTTGTTGGCATCGATAAATACAAAATCAAATTTTGCATCTTCCGGTAAATTTTCAAGAATTGTGCACGCATCTCCTTGCAAGGTTGTAAATTTTCCGTCAAAACCACATTTTTTGTAATTTTCTATAGCAATACTTTGACGTTTTTCATAAAATTCAATGGTTGTAAAATGTCCATCTGTATATTCAAGAGCGTTCAAAAACCATAAACCGGAATAACCATTTGAAGTACCTATTTCTAAAATATTTTTTGCTCCATTCATTTTTACAAGCATATTTAGAAAATTTCCGGTTTGTCTTGCAACGTTCCAAAAGTCTTTTTGTGTTTTTTCAAGTTCTTGTAAAGTGTTTTCTAATATAGTATCCATTTTAGTTTATTTTCTTAACCTTTTTCCCAATGATAACATTGCTTACAGGTAATTCTGTTCCGTTAGTTTTTACAACCTTATTTTTCTGTAAGTCTACAATCGTGTATTGTCCTAGTTTTGTGTCTGTTATTATGACAAGATTTGAATTTGGTATTGGGCAGAATTTTGTAGCAAATCCTTCACCACCAATATTTATAATTCCTGCAGGTTCATTATCTGATAAGTTTATAACCTGTATTTGATTATCTTTTGCTCCAAGTACGTATAGTGAATTTTCATAAACCATCATATCTACAGGTTTCTCCACTGTTTCAAATTCAGTTATTAGTTGTTTTGTTTCATAGTTTAAAACAGCGACTCTGTTTTTTGTTCTACTTGTTAAATATACGAATCCATTATTATAAGTGATTTTTGAAATGTTAGGAAATTTACCTAAATTTCTCAAGTTATAATTATTATTTAATTCTATAGACCAAATACTGTCACTGTATTTATCAACATACATCAAGTACTTATCGTTGAGTGTTAGTTTTTCACATCTGCCGTTTATTTTAATACGTTGTGAAAGAGTCATACTGTTTATATCTATAACATAAATTGCTGATGCAGCAGGACTTGCAATATAAGCTTTATTATTGAACGTATCCATTACAATTTCACCGCCCTGAGTTGTTAAATCTATTTGTTTGATTATTCTATCATCAGCTATAGATATAATATTAACAAGGGTACTGTCATAAGCTGTTACTAATAAAAATTTATTATCTAGTGTCAGTTTTGCATCAATAGGTGTAGAAACTTGTGATAATGCATAATCAGCTTTTAATGATTCTCCGCTTACTACTGAAATATTCTTTGAATATGATGTTACCATATATAAACTTTTATCTTTTAGCTGCGGTATTGTTGCAATATTAGAATGTTTCTTTGCAGTTTTATTTATTTCCGGTATTTTAGCACTTGTATTAACGTCTGCTGCAACTTTAATATCTTGCTCAGGTGTAAGTTGTATATCAAGATTACCAATAATACCTTTAACATTTTCCGGTATTATTAAACCGTTTGGAACAAGCATATCTTGAGGAAGAATCCCCGTTTTTACCTGCACTGGCGGTTTTTCAAAACGTAATATCGTTTTCTTGCCATTAGAATTTGTTATAACCTTTAATAAAACAAAATCATTATTAAATATAACTGCATCAGGTTTATTGGTTATACTTGTATTTTTAGGATATGTTTCAACTATTTCTAATTTCTCAGGCTTTTTAAAAGATGCAGGATATAATGGTAAATATACAGTTCCGTCAGGAAGGATTATTACACCATCAAATCTTATATCAATATCAGGAATATTCTTTATTAAGTAACCTTGAACATCAGCAGGCATTTTTGCTGCGAGTGCTGCTGTTATTGTTAGTGCTATTCCTAATATCAATATTAAAACTTTTTTCATTATTTAAAAGCTCCTTTAATTTTTTCTTTAACGGTTGGTTTTTCTTTTTTTCTACCTGTTTGTAATTCAAACAATTTTTCATATAAAGCCTTTTCATCTTTTGATAATCTTATTGGAGTTTGGACTGTAACAACGACAATGTGGTCACCCCTCAAAGATGAATTTGCAAGACTTGGTACTCCTGCCCCTTTAATTTTTACCTTATCTCCGCTTTGTAGACCTGCAGGAATAGTTATATTACGTTGACCGTCAAGAGTTTTTATTTCAATACTGTCACCAAGTGCTGCTTGTGCAGGTGTTATTGTACATTCTGTATAAACATCCATATTATCTCTTTGATAATATTCAGATGGTTTAACATGTATAACAACGTATAAATCACCAGCAGGTCCACCGTTTATACCGGCATCTCCTTCGTGTGACAATCTCATTTTAGAACCGTTATCAACACCTTGAGGTATTTTTATGCTTAATTTCTTTTCAACCTCTTTACGTCCTTCTCCGTTACAATCAGGACAAGGATCTGCTATTATTTTACCTTTCCCGTGACATTTAGGGCAGGTAATTATTTGAGAAATATTTCCAATAATAGTTCTTGTTGATTGCTGTACTTGTCCTCGTCCTCCGCAAGTAGGGCATGTAACAGGTTCAGAACCTGCTTTTGCACCTGTTCCGTGACAAGTTTCACATTGTTCAAGATGATCAATCTTTATTTCTTTTTCTAATCCAAATACAGCTTCTTCAAATTCTATTTGGATATCCAGTCTAAGGTTTTCACCTCGTTGTGGAGCATTAGGATCCACGTGTCTGCTTCCGCCAAAACCGAAACCGCCAAAGAAAGATTCAAATATGTCATTTAAATCTCCAAAACCATTTGCAAATGGTCCTTGAGAATTAAAGCCGGCACTATTTAAACCTTCTTCGCCATATCTATCATAGGTTGCACGTTTGTTATCATCCATCAATGTTTCGTACGCTTTACCCAATTCTTTAAATTTTTCTTCTGCATCTGGTTCTTTATTTACATCCGGATGTAATTTACGTGCCATTTGTCTAAATGCACTTTTTATCTCATTTTTAGTGGCATCTTTTGAGACGCCAAGTATTTCATAATAATCCGTCATCGTATTCTCTTTACTCTATTCTGCTGTTGCAACATTCACAAGTGCAGGTCTAAGAACTCTGTCACCAAGTTTGTATCCTTTTTGTAACTCTGCAATAACTGTATGTTCAGGATACTCGTTTGTAGGAGTTTGCATTACCGCTTCGTGGAAGTTGGGGTCAAACTCTTGTCCTTGTGCTTCTATTGTTTCTAATCCGGCTTTTGATAAAACATCAAGCAGTTGCTTATGAACAAGATTAAAACTTTCTTTTACTTTTTCACAATCATCAACTGTTTCGTTTGCTTTTTCTCCTCTTTCAAAATTATCAAGTACTTCAATAATCTTCTTAAGAGTGTTTTCAGCACCGTATTTTAGCAAATTTTCTCTTTCTTGTGCTTGTCTTTTTCTATAATTATCAAAATCAGCAGCAAGTCTTATGTATTGATTATTTAACTCGTCATATTTTTTTTGTAAGTTAGAATCTGCGTTTGTTTCTGCTTCTGTGTTTTCTTGTTCTACAGTTTCTTCGCTATTATTTTCTAAAATATCTTCATTTTCGTCTTGGCTAAAAGGATTAGACATATTAACTCCCCCTCCTATAATATTTTACATTTATATTATAGTTTATCAAGTTGTATATACAAGAAAAGTTTACTTTTTCTTAATGATTGATAAAGCTATTTTGTTTTTTAATATCATAACTAATTAGACCATTTGACTGATTTCATGACTTTACATATAACCCAAAAACTAAAAATGTGTTATTATATATTCGGGGAATTTAATAATTCGAATACATAATTTGATTTTTGTAGGTACCTGAAACAAATGTTGTGTCCAAAATGTAAAAAAGAAATAAATGATAACAGTCTTAAATGTGAGCATTGCGGGACTAGAGTCGGACGTATTTGTCCTAACTGTAAAACCCATAATATTGTTACGGCTCATAAGTGTAAAAACTGTGGATTTGAGTTATTAAAAACTTGTCCTAATTGCGGAGCTGCAAATGTTAGTAAATCTACAACTTGCAGGCGTTGCGGTGCGTTTTTGAACAAAAATCAAGAGAAAATTTCTAAAGAAGAAAGTAATCAAGCAATACAAAATACTGTAATTGATGCAATGCCTAAATATGAAGCCGTTTATTACACTCAAGCTAATGCGAAAGAAAAATTAAAAGATGGAGTTTTAAATCCTGATATTAAGGTTATTGCTCTTAATGGCGATAGTGGTGTCGGAAAAAATCTTGTTATAAGGTTTGTGTCAACAGAGTTAAAAGATAAAGGTATTGTTTGGCTTTCCGGTAAGTGTAGTCCGCATACTAAACTAACACCATTTGGATATATTCAAGATGTACTTTTGAATTTGTTTAACCTTAATAATTTTTGCATTGATATTGAGAACTTAAAAAAAGAATCATTAAAGTTCTTCAAACAAGATTTTCCAAATATGACTAATGATGAAGTATTCGATTTTATAAATTTCTTGTACCCTGAAAAATTTGGAGAGTTTAAAAATATACATTCACACAAAGAAAATACGGTTAATATACTGTTAAAAATATTTAAAACTGTTGCTAATGCAATGAGTATAGTTTTTGTTGTTGATAATTTTACGGATATAGATAGAATGTCTTTAGAATTTATAAATACATTGATTTCAACTCCGGATATATTATCAGATTCGACATTTGTTTTGACTTTCTCTGAACCAAAATCGGCAATAGGATGTATTCCTCATAAAGATTTAGATGAAGCTGCTTATGATAATATTACGATTGCTTCTTTGACAAGAGAGCAGTTGGTTCCTATTCTTGATAAATATAAAAATTTGGAATTATCAATCGAACAAAAAAATCTTGTTCATAAATATTCTAACGGCAATCCTGCGAATTTTGAGCAAATTATCAATCTTGTTGCAGATAAACAAAGAAATGGCTTACCATTCGCTTTGCCTCAGAATATGGAAGACGTCATTTATGAACGTTTGAGTTTGCTTAGAACTGAAAATAAAACAGCATATCTGGTGTTGATAGCTGTTGCTATTTTAGGTTGTAAATCTAATCCTATAATTCTTAATACGTTTAATGATGTTGATTTGGATAATTTGGAACAAATCTTAAACAAACTTACAAAATTGAATTATCTGGTATCAGTTACAAATGTAACTTATGAATTCAAGAGTTTGGCACTTTGGAAAACTATATTAGATGAAGTGAAAAAAGATAAAGATAATTATCGTTTTGTATGTGAAAAATTGTTTGTTCTACTTCAAAATTATCATTTATCATCTTTGGCATCATTGAGTTTTATTGCAAAAGATATGGGTTATACTCAACAATATCTTAGTGTTTGGACAACTGGTGTTCAGACTGCATCATATATTGGCGATACAGAGTTGTTTGTTACTGCTCAAAAACAAATTCTCGATGTTGTTGAAAATAATACTATTAAGTCTTCTGAAAATATTAAAAAGAATATTTATGTTCAAAGCGGTAAGTTATTAGAAGCTTCTAATCCGGAAGAAGGTATGAAGTTCCTTACTAATGCTTTAAATACTGAAATGATTAGTAAGTATGAAGAAATAGAACTTTTAGGTTATCTTGCTTCTTGTGCAATGCAAACAGAAAACTACTATGGTGTTATCGAATGTGTGGATAGTGTACTTAATAAATTGGATAATCCGCACGCTATAGAATATGCTATGGTTAAATCTAGAAAACTAAAAGCTTTAAATAAGATTGGTAATTTTGGTGAAGTTGTGAGTTTGGCTGAAAATGAAGTTATTCCAATTGTCGAATCTGCACTAGCCAAAAAATCATCCAGTTTTAAAATGATTAGTGAAAAAGAAGTTTTTGAAACTTGGATTGACACATTATTTGAACTTTCAAAAGCACTTACAAGACAAGGTAATGATAGGGCTTTTAAAGTGATTTCAGAGTTGTTTAAAATACTTGAGGCTAACAACATTCAAGATAGGCAGTTCTCTTGTAATTTACAATTAGAATTAGCTCTCGCTAATACTATTAAAGGTAATATTAAAATGTCTAATAAAATATTGAATGATATTTTTGATATTTACCAAAATTCTGATGTTATCAATTCATTTGTTGTATCAAGATTAAATCTTATTAGTTTGTTGAATAAATTCTTTACTGATAGAGATAAGATTGAAATGGACGAATTGTTCAAAATTGCAACATTTGCAGATAATATCAATGATAAATTTACAAAAAATATATCTAAGTTAATATTAGGTAAAATTATTTTACAAACTCAGTCTGCACAAAATGCAATAAGCGTTTATACTAAGCAGCTTGAATATTTTGCAAAAGAAAAAAATGCTGTAGGGGTATTGCTTGGTTGGTATTTGACAGCTGAAGCAACAATTCTTGTTGATAAACAGCAAGCTCTTGATATTGCTAAAAAAGCGTTGAGTATTGCTCAAAAACCTGAAATATGTAATCATTATTTTGCATTATTGTTTGATAAGTTGATATGCAGAATTTATCTGTCTTTGAAAGATTATGAATCTGCAAGAATTTATATTGACAGAGCGTTAACAATAGCAAAAGGTTATGATATCCAATATCAGCTTGCTAAGCTTTATATGATGTCAGGAGATTGTTTACGTGAAATGGTTGATATGGCTGAAGATAAGAAAAGTAATATCGTACAGGCTCATCAACTTTATCAAAAGTCTTATGAATTAAATAAAGGTTTAGAAATAAACTCATTATCAAAATTAGTTATACAAAAAATGAACGAGCTTGATATTTTGTGCAAAGCTCATGGAATTACGTTATAATAATAAAAAATAGAAAAGGGATAATAAAAAATGAAAAAGGGATGTTTAGGGGTAGCTGTTTTAGTAGGTTTAATGCTTGCTGTTAATGGTGTTTCTGCAAAAATGACAAAGGAAGCTCATCAATATTATCAACAAGCGAGTGAATGTGAATATAAACAAGATATGACAAATGCTATTAAGCTGATTCAGAAAGCTATTGAAGTCAATAACGATGATGATATTATGCTTTATACAAAGCTTGGTGGTTTGTATAACAATATCGAAAAATATCAGGATGCATTGGCTGCTTATAAAAAAGCTGTTGAGCTTAGACCTAATGATGCTTTTATCTATGTGAGTATGGGAAGTATTTATCAAACACTTGGTGAAAATGAAAATGCTTTGACTGTTTATAAAAAAGCAATGGAGTTATGTCCTGAATATAAATATAATCTAATAAATCTTGCAAATGTTGAACTTGCTCAAAAACATTATACAGAAGCAGAAGATTATTATACAAAGTTTTTAGAACTGTATCCTGATAATGATGATGCACGTGCAAATCTTGCAGAATCTTTCTATATGAATAATAAACCTGAACAGGCATGTCAAATATTTGCTGCTATGTATGAAAAAAATCCTGCAGGATTTAAAGAATATACAAAATATGGAACAGCATTATTCAAGTTAAATAAATATGAAGAAGCTATTCCTGTCTTAGAAAAAGCTATTGAAGCAGATAGTAATAGTATTAAATCTGTTGCACAGCTTGCAATATCTTACCAAAAAACAGATAAGTTATCAGAAGCTGAGAAAACTTATGAACAATTATTTGAGCTTGCTCCAAATATGAATGAGTTTAGGTTGGATTATGCAAAT
>JAMPEO010000001.1 GCA_023665105.1 Candidatus Gastranaerophilales bacterium
AAAGCTGACCAAGTTATTACCAGAGAAGTTGATGCTGATGGCAAACTTGGGAAGTTTCTGTGACTACTTATACTGACAATGATGGAAATACTGTAACTGATACGGTAAGGACAT
Source organism: Candidatus Gastranaerophilales bacterium (assembly GCA_023665105.1). Classification (GTDB taxonomy): domain Bacteria; phylum Cyanobacteriota; class Vampirovibrionia; order Gastranaerophilales; family Gastranaerophilaceae; genus UBA2883. The sequence goes on from JAMPEO010000001.1 coordinate 115, forward strand.
ACGTAAGAACTGAGCGTTTTGGCAAAAAAGATGTCGCAATTACCACAAAAGTCAGTGTACATGAAACTCCAAAAGGAAAACGTACAGTTCAATCTGAAGAATCTGATTACCACTATCAAGAAGAAGTTACTGATATTGAATATCTTGAAGGTGGTGGATATACCGGTAAAAAATCTTCTATGAAAAAAGGTAAGAAAAAGGTTTGCCAAATGCCTCCGGGATTTTCTGAAAAATATCTGTCAACATCCCAAACGATAGGGCGGTTTGTTGATGGGAAATTCATACCGGAAAATTAATTGTTATTTTGAAAAAGACGTCTTACATAGACGTCTTTTTTGTTTATAAAAAATAATCTAAACGGATGAAATATCCTGAAAATGTTATTTTATGAGTTTTGATTTGCTGACAAAAGGGTGAGTATGTGTTACAATATACAGATATAAGAGGGGTACACTATTTATGTTACAAGAAGCTACACGTGCTATAAATTCGGCATTTAATAACAGTTTTGTAAAAAAACTATCTTTATATCTTCACGATTGTGTTAGAGAAGAGGTCAAAAGTTCAACATTCAGAAATCTTAAATCAGATAAAGATAATAAATGGATTTTCTTAAAAGAAGACGACAAACTTTTTACTTCCGATATTGATTATCTAAAGTTGGATGGTAGTGATAGTAAGCTTACAGAACTTATGATACAAAGTGAGCTTAACCAGAAAGAAAAGTATCTTATTTATGGTTATATGTTTCTTGTTGGCGGCAATTCCAAAAATAGAAAAAAGAATGAATTTTTAACACCTCTACTTTATATGCCATGTAAACTTGAACGTAATGGTGTCAACATAAACTGTATGCTTACAGATGAGTTCTTATCTTTGAATACAGGTGCTATAGCATCTTTGATGAAAAAAAATGATAACGAAGAAGAAATGGAACAGTTTATAGAAGGATTGCTTGATGTTGTTCCATCTTTACCTATAACTGAAGAAAAAATGGAAATCTTCTTAACTACATTAAAATCAATTATTCCTGATATAGAAATTGCTCTTGACCATTCCAGTGATATTGATGAAGACAATATTTCTAAAGAAACTTCTTCAAAGTCTGATGATAATTCTTCTGAGAATGAAAATGACAGGGATGAAGAAATTGTTGTAAAAACTTCTTCTAAAATTGAAAAAATAACATTGACAAGCCAATGTGCAATTATTTTAACTAAACGTCCGTCTGTTACTGCAGGTGTTTTACATGAATTAACTCAAATAGCTGAAAAACCAAGCGGTGTTTATAGAGAGACTGTACTTAATGTTATAAATGAAGAATATACGCAGTCAAAATCTGTACAAATTCCACAAAAAACCAATGATAAATTTAATCCGATAACACCGTTATCATTAAGTGATTCTCAAGCAAGCGTTGTCGAAAATATTGATACAAGCAAGCTTGTTTCAGTATATGGACCACCAGGAACCGGTAAGTCACAAACTATTGTTAATCTTGTTGCCCATTTAATTGCTAATGGGAAAACTGTTCTTGTTGCATCAAGAATGGATAAAGCTGTTGATGTTGTTGCTGATAGATTAAACGAGTTAGGTGCTCCATACCTTGCATTACGTGCAGGTAGATTAAATTATCAAAAACAGCTGAGTTATCAACTTCAAGATTTGTTATCGAATAAAGTTGATTTAGATGAAGACGTAGAAAATAACGTTCTTGTTGATGTTTCTGATATGGAAGATTTATTAAATTCTGTTCGTGATTTGGAAGAAAAAGCTGAGAAAATAATTAAACTGGAAAAAGAATGGACAGAAGTCGGTCAAGAAATAGCTGAAAAGAAAAAAGTTTCAGGTCCATCTTTGTATATACGTGGAAAACTTAAGAGAAGTGATATTGAACAAGTGAAAGCTATTGCAGAAGATATGGAAAAGAATCTCGAAAAATCAGGTTTCTTTGCTTCTGTTAACAATTATACTTCTATTAACAAGCTAAAGAAAATTCTTCAACTTCCTGATTTTGAGCTTACTCAAGGTAATGTTTTAAAGCTTAATGAGGAGCTTGAACTTGCAGATATTATTTGCCGTGCAAAAGATATTGAAGAAGAAATCCGTGAAATGGGAAATATCCATGTTATTTCTGAAAAAATAAGAACACTTAAAAAGAAACAAAAGAAACTTGTTACTGATATTTTAATAAATAAAAGAAGAGAAGCTCTCAAAGGTTTGATGAGAGATCAGGTTAAACGTCAAAGATTATTTGTTCATTCTAAATCTTTGATTGAAAGAAAAAAGAGTCTTCAAAACAGACTTTTGGAGGCGGAAGATTTTAAACCGTTATTGGAAGCATTCCCGTGCTGGTGCGTTACAACCTATGCTGTTTCAGGTTCTCTTCCGATGAAACCGGGATTATTTGATGTTGCAATTATTGATGAAGCTTCTCAATGTGATATAGCAAGTTGTTTCCCTATACTTTATAGGGCAAAACGTGCAGTTATTGTTGGTGATGATAAACAGCTTCCTCATTTATCATTCCTTGAAACGGCAAAAGAACAGTCGTTCATGAGTAAGTATGAAGTTGCTGACAGATATCAGCTAATGTGGAGATTTAGAACTAATTCAATGTTTGATATTGCAAACTATTATTCTATGAAGCCTGTTTTATTGGATGAACATTTTAGAAGCTTGCCTCCGATTATCAATTTCTCTAATAAAGAATTTTACGGCAATAGAATAAGAGTTATGAAACAGGATAGTCCAAATGAAAAGGTTCTTGAGATTGTTCATGTTCCTGACGGAAAAGTCGATTTTGATGCAACACGTAACCTGCCTGAAATTGAGGCTGTTGTTAAACGTGTTCATGAAATTATTGTTGATAATGAAAAGGATGATCCTGATAATCCTATTACTATCGGTATTATTTCACCATTTAGAGCACAGGTGGAACAATTAAAAACTTCTATAGGAAAAGTAATTTCTGATTATATGATTCAAAAACATAAGATAGAAATTGGTACGGCACATACTTTTCAAGGTGATGAGAGGGATGTAATTCTTATTTCGTGGGCATTTGCAAATAATAGTTTCCCACAAAGTTTAACATTCTTGCAAAAACCTAATTTGTTCAATGTTGCAATTACTCGTGCTAAAAAACAAATGATAAATTTTGTTTCTAAAGATTATACTGATTTGCCGGATGGTTTATTCCGAAGTTATCTTTCATATATCAAAGAGTACGAAGAAAAACATGAAAAAATAGTAAATCATGAACTTGATGAAAATACCTATAAAAATTCATTTGAACGAGAAGTTGCTGATACTTTAAGGAGTATGGATTATGATGTTCAAGCCGGTGTAGAAATAGGTGGAGTAAATGCTGATATACTTGTAAATAATAAATTTGTAATTGAGTGTGATGGTTTAAAAGATAATATAAAATCTAATGTTAAAAATATGAAAAAACAAGCTGTTATTGAACGTTGCGGATTCAAGGTTTGCAGGTTCTCTTATAGAGAATGGCTAAAATCTAGCGAAGCTTGTGTTAATAGGATTACGAATTATTTGTAAGAGATAATTATGACAGCAGGATATTCTGAGTTATTCAAACAAGCATTTCAGCTTCATAAAGAAAATAAGCTTGATGAAGCTGAAAATATGTATATGGAAGTTTTGGAAACAGAACCTCAAAATGCAGAAGCGTGGAATTTTTTAGGGATAATAAATCTTCAAAAATTTAGATTAAGTAAGGCAGAAGAATATATATTAAAAGCATTAGATATTACTCCAGAACCTTATTTTTATGAAAACCTTGCAAAAGTTTATCTTGAAAAAGAAGATTCTGCTAAGGCAATATCTATTTATCAGGAATTATTGAAGTTTATGCCGGAAAGTTTTAATTATTTGTTTAATTTGGCTTCTGCATACAAGGTTGCAGGTGATATGGAAAATGCAATTCTTACATATAAAAAAGCTATAGAAATTATTCCTGATAATCCTGATACATATTTTAATTTAGGTCTTATTTATAACGATATGTCTAATCCGCAAGAAGCGATAAAATATTATGAAAAAGCTGTAGAGCTTTGTCCGGATGATATGGAAACAAGGTATTTTACAGGTATAACATATTTTAGAAACAGGGATTACAAACACGGGTTACCGTTTTTTGAGAGTAGATTATGCCGTCAGAGTGCTATTGTTACTCAGCAAACTACTTATCCTAATTTAATTAAGACTGCTCCATTATGGCAAGGTGAAGATGTTAGTGATAAAACAGTTTACACTTATTATGAAGCAGGATTTGGTGATGTTCTGATGTTTGCAAGATATTTACCTTTATTGAAGGCAAAGTGTAAGCATCTGATTTTTAAACCACAGTTACCGTTAGTTGAGTTATTTGAAGAAAATTTTCCTGATATAGAGATTATGAAACTCTTTAAACACGAATCTATAATGCATTTTGATTATCATATCCCTATATTGAGTTTGCCTTATGTACTTGGACTTACTGAAGATGATATGTTTGTAAGCCAAAAAAGTTATCTTAAAGCTAATCCTGTAAAAATTGAAAAATATAAAAAGAATTATTTTGGCAATAATAAATTCAAAATAGGTATAAAATGGCGTGGTAATACACATTATGAGATGGATAGAGTTATTGATATCAAGTCATTTATAAAACTGTTTGGAATAGAAAATACAAAATTCTACTCATTCCAAACATTTGAAGGTGCGGATGATTTAAATCAGATTATAAATGATTATGATATTGTTGATATTGGAAAAACTGTTGAGAATTTTTCTGATACTGCCGGTGCTCTTGCTAATCTTGATCTTGTTATCTGTAATGATACATCATTAGCACATCTTGCAGGTGCTATGAATATTCCTTGTTGGATATTGCTTCCATATAATTATAATTGGCGTTGGCATTTAGACTTAACAAAATGTGATTGGTATGAAAGTGTCAGGTTATATCGTCAGGTAGAAAAAGGAAACTGGGACGAAATTTTTGATCGTATGCATGATGATTTGATAGAGTTCGGAACGAAAAAATAAAGGTAGAAGTCTACTTAAAATTAAGAGTTTTTATAGTAAAATATTTATATGGATTTGAATGAATTAGAAGCACGAATAAACAAAAATAAGGAGTATCTTTGACCTTGATGCTTTGAGTTCTGAGTTGGCTGAGATTGAAGAAAAACTTCAAACCTCTGATATTTGGTCAAATCAAAAATTGGCTTCTGAACTTGGTCAAAAATCAAGAGAGTTAAAAGAAACTATAGAAAATGCAAATCAATGGACAAGTATAATTGATGATGCAAAAATTGCTTATGAAATGGGTGATGAAGAACTTATTTCTGAAACAGAAATTCAACTTGCAGATTTAGAAAAAATGCTTGATAAGTTTGATTTTCAAAAGATGTTAAGCGGTGAATATGATGAGGCTGATGCTATCCTAAGTGTGAATTCAGGAGCAGGTGGTACTGATGCACAGGATTGGACCCAAATGTTACTGAGAATGTACACACGTTGGGCTGAGGCTAAGGGATGGAAAGTTGAGCTGCTTGATAAGTCAGATGGTGAAGAAGCAGGAATTAAGTCAGCAACAATAAAAATTACAGGCAAATATGCTTATGGTTATGCAAAGGCTGAAAAAGGTGTTCACAGACTTGTGAGAATTTCTCCTTTTAATGCTAATGGAAAACGTCAGACAAGTTTTGCTTCTTGCGAAGTTTCGCCGATAATTCCTGATTTTGAGAAAACTATTGTTATTCCGCCTGAGGATTTAGAAGTTGATACTATGCGTTCCGGTGGTGCCGGCGGTCAAAATGTTAATAAAGTAGAAACAGCTGTTAGGATTTTACATAAACCAACAGGTATTGTAGTCAAATGTCAACAAGAACGTTCACAGCTGCAGAATAAAGAATATGCAATGCAAATTCTTGCATCAAAACTTTTAGAGATAAGACAAAATGAACATGAGAAAAAACTGGCTGAGCTTAAAGGTGAAAACTTTGATATAAATTTTGGCTCACAGATTCGTTCTTATGTTTTTCATCCGTATAAGATGGTTAAAGACCATCGTACAGGGTTTGAGGTTGGAAATGTTGATTCTGTAATGGATGGCGAGTTAGATGGTTTTATTGAAAGTTATTTGAAATCTCGTTAGTAAAAATATTATTGATTTTTTCTGAAAAATGTCTATAATGAGTACATGGCATCGTATGCCGGTATTACTTTATTTTAGGAGAAACTGCAATGTATCAAGATGAAACACTTATTTGCGAAGATTGTTCTGCAGAGTTTGTTTTTACAGCAGGCGAACAAGAATTTTATGCTGAAAAGGGTCTTACAAATAAGCCAAAAAGATGTCCTGAATGTAGGAAGAAACGTAGACAAAAAAATAGGAAAAAATTGTATGATGCAGTTTGTACCAAATGTGGAGCTCAGACTCAGGTTCCGTTTAAACCGAAACCTGATAGAGAGGTTCTATGTAAAGAATGTTTTGAAGCATCAAAAGAAGTATAACAAAAAGGGGAACGAAATTCGTTCCCCTTTTTGTTTGAATAACCAACAATTAAATTAACATGTGAAAGAAGCTGAGCATCCGCCGCCGGATGATGAACATCCTCCTCCGCCCGAGAAAGATGCTCCTGATGAGCAAGTACTTCCTCCGCTGGAGAATGAACCACCGCTAAATGCGACAGAGCCTGCTGTTTCAGTTGAACCTGATGCTACGTATGATGCATATTGACTATAATCAATATTGACCGATACGGAAAATTCGCAGCTGTCATAAGAACCGCTTGATAGTAAACTGCTAACAATAGATGATGCGTCATCAGAATATGCTACTGAACCAGCAGTTTCGCTTTCTGTGTTTGATAATATTAGTGAACCAAAAGGTTGTTCAGAATTTGAATAATGTGAAGTAAATCCAAGTGCCATATTAAAAATCTCGTCCTCTTATACTTACATATATATAAAGTGTTTTTTTTATGGCATGATTTCAGACTTTAAAAAATGTGTTACATTGCTTAACAAAAAAGTCAATTTTGTAAAAAATAAATACTTTATATAAGTGTAAGGTTAGATTAGATTATTAAGGATTAGTTATGAAACAATAAGATTTTCAAACTATAAAAAAGATTGTAAATAATGTGTGTAAGTGTGTAAAAGTTGCGGTATGAAAAATACCGTTTTTTTTTGCTTAATTTTCAACGAGTCCGTCTATGTTCATAGGTGTGCTTGTTGGTAAGCCTGAAAACATTCCGTGTGTATAGTTTCGGTGTTTTGCTTGAATATTTTTTCTGGCATCAAAAGCTTTTCGAAGTTGATTACACCTGTTTTTTAGGTTTCCGTCGTGTATAGTTCCAAATATTTTTTCTTCGAGTCGACTAATTCTCTCTTCATCGTTTTGATTAGTGTATTCTTTGTTTAACCATTCTCTTTCCATGCGTGAGAGAACATTGTTATATTTACTTTCTTCTTGTGAAAATGGATTTTGCATTTTTTCAGGATGGTAAAATTCTGGCTGAATTTTATTGAAAGGATTTTCTGCTTTTACCAGTTTAAACCATGATTCTTTATATGGGTTTATATTATTTGGTGTATAGTTTTGCGGTAAAACATCATTCGCACAAGATATTAGACCATTTGTGCTCAGCAAAATAATGAATAATATTTTTAGTAATTTAATCATATATTTCCTCTTAATCTGCATAATAAATCATAGATAAAATTTTTCTATTCTCCTTATGAATAGCCTGTAATAACTATATTTTTATAAATGTTAAGAAATGTAACTTTGGACATTCTTAAAAGGCAATTTCAGAAAAAAGAAATACTTTATATAAATGTAAGCGGGATTTAAGATTAGATTTCAGTTGAGTAAAATTAAGTCAGAAACACAAAAGCAATATAAATATGTTGCTAAACTAAGTTAGAAAAATTAAGTTGAAACTTCTTTGATATTCATATTCACAATCGAAAAGACAGATGTACCAGCGTCTGTCTTTTTCTCATGTAGATTTCCCGATAAATATTGAATTAGGTTTTAGACGCTAATTATTGCTACGTTTTCTACGTGATATGTGTGGCAGAACATATCGAATGGTTTGATACTTTCTACTGTGCATCCTTTATTTATAAGATATTTCAAATCTCTAGCAAGTGTTGCAGGATTGCAGCTTACATATATTATTTTTGATTTTGTAAGTTTAAGTGTATATTCAAGGCTTTCTTCCGAACAGCCTTTGCGTGGCGGGTCAAGAATTGTTATATCAAATGTTTTTTCTGATTTTTGCAATTCTTGTTCAAAGAATTTTGCACTATCTTCGTTATATAGATTGATATTATTTATGCCGTTTAATTTTTTTACTTCTTTTGCGAGTTCTACCGATGCTTTGTTTTCTTCAACAGAAACAACTGCGGAACAATCTTTTGCAACTACCAAACCAAATGCGGATATACCTGCATAAGCGTCTAAAACTTTTGGTTTATCAAAATTGGTTTGTATGTAGTTTTTAACATATTTGAAAATGTTTTCAGCACTTTTGGGATTAACTTGAAAGAAAGTATTTGAACCAACTTTAAAGATGACATCACATATCTTTTCTTCTATGTAATCTTTTCCATATAATAATATCGTGTCATTTGTCATTATAAGGTTTGTTGGCTTATTATTAAAGTTTGCTGTTATGCCTGTTATTTTATCAAATTTATCGTATAGTTTTTGAGCAAAATCTTTTATTCTTTCAGGTGCTTTGTTTGCATTTAGAACTAACACTACAAGATTAGTGTCATTATATGTGGACGAACGTATCACAACATGTTTTAGCAGTCCTTTATTTTTATTTTCATCGTAACCTTCTATCCCATATTTTGGAGCATTTTCTCTAATATATTCTATTATTTCATCACAGATTGCAGGTTGGATTGGACAATATTTTATATTAACAATGTCATGCGATTTTGGTTTAAAATATCCTGCAAGGATACGCTTTGATACTTGAGTTTGTCTTATCGGGTATTGGATTTTATGTCTGTATTCTCTGTTTTGCGGGCTTGGAACAATATCTAAAATTTGTGTTTCTATTCCACGCATTGAATCTTCAACTATTTGTTTTTTTAATTGTAGTTGATAATTATAATCAATAAATTGCAGCTGGCATGCACCACAGATATTCTGCATAGGGCAGAATGGTTTTACTCTGTTTGGTGATTTTTCAATAATTTCTACAACTTCTCCAATGTAATAGCTTTTGTTTCTTTTGATTATTTTAATCTTGCATTTGTCTTGCGGACAGGTTTTATCGACAAATATGACAATGCCGTTATGACGTACTATTCCTTTGCCATCAGAGGATAATTTTTCTATTTCAACGATTAGTTCATTTTCCATATAATGATTATGCCACAAAAGTGGGGGTAAATGTATTTTTGTTTGAACAGCATTCTCCATATTTGATAAAAGGGGGTAAATGTGTTTTTTTATTTGAACGAATTTTTAAGACCTAATGAAAGTGGGTAAATGTATTTTTTGTTTGAGCAGATTTTTTAGATTTAATAAAAGAAGTGAATGTAATTTTTTCTTAAATATAACTATTTACATATAAAAAATCTGTTGTAACCGATATATGTGTGTGATATACTGATTATGACAGTGTTTATTACATTAAAACCCTTGTGGTATGAAGGAGAAAATGATATGACTACAGATTGTCAATCCTCTATAAATTATCGTGATATAGATAATATACTAGAGTCTTATGAATACAACAAAGCGTACTTAATAGCTATGTTGCAGAAGGTTCAAGAGATATATAAATATCTTCCTGAAGATGCAATGACATATATTGGTGAGAAAGTTGACGGTATATCGCCGGCTACAGTTTATGGTGTAGCAACATTTTACGCACAATTCTCACTTGAGCCGAAAGGCAAATATGAAATAAAAGTTTGTGACGGTACTGCGTGTCACGTTAGGGGTTCATCTCCTGTTTTAGAAACGATTAAATCAAAGTTGAATCTATCCGAAGGTAAATTTACGACGCCTGACGGATTATTCTCTTTAGAAATAGTTAGTTGTCTTGGGGCTTGCGGGCTTGCTCCTGCGATTGTTATCAATGATAAAGTTTATCCACAGATGACAAGAGAAGCTGTTTCTACGATTATTGATACACTTATGAAAGATGAAAGAGAATAATATGGAAAAAACAAGTTTGAAAATAAATATTAAAGACGAACAATTAAAAGCACAGGAATATGTTGCAAATCAAGGTTTAAGAGTTTTGGTTTGTTCCGGTACAGGTTGTATGGCAAACGGTTCTTTAAAAGTTATTGAAAAATTTAGAGAATTAGGTGCTAATGTTTCTACATTGACAGATTATGACAAAATGACGGTTGTACCTACAGGTTGTCACGGTTTTTGCGAACAAGGTGTTCTTGTAGTTATTCCGGAATTGCATACTACTTATGTTAAAGTAAAATTGGATGATGTAGAAGAAATTTTTAATTCTCATATCAAAGAGGGAAAGCCTGTTGAAAGACTTTTATATACTGACCCTGCGACAGGAAATAAAGTTTCTAAATCAGAAGAAATCAATTTCTATGCGAAGCAAACCAGAACAGCTCTTGCAAACTGCGGTAAGATAAATGCAGAATGTTTACAAGAATCTATTGCTGTTCGTGGTTATGAGGCATTAGCAAAAGTTATTGAAGCTAACGACCCTGATGCAGTAATTACAGAGATAGAAAATTCAGGTCTTAGAGGTCGTGGAGGCGGCGGGTTCTCTACCGGCAGAAAATGGCGTTCCGTATCTAAACACAAAGGTGGAAAATCTTATGTAATCTGTAACGGTGATGAAGGTGATCCTGGTGCATTTATGGATAGAAGTGTTATGGAAGGTGACCCTCATAAACTTCTTGAAGGTATGGCTATTGCGGCATTTGCTATTGGTGCAGATGAAGGCTATATTTATGTTAGAGCAGAATATCCGTTAGCTATTCATCGTTTGAGAGTAGCTATTAAAGAGGCTGAGGAAAATAATTATCTTGGTAAAAATATTATGGGTACTGATTTCTCTTTTGAAATCCATATCAAAGAGGGTGCCGGAGCATTTGTGTGCGGTGAATCATCAGCTTTGATTGCTTCAATCGAGGGTGAAAGAGGTATGCCAAGACCTAAAAATATTCACATGGCAGAAAAAGGGTTGTTCCAAAGACCAACTTTATTGAATAATGTTGAAACATTTGCGAATGTACCATTGATTATTCTTAAAGGTGCTGATTGGTTCAGTTCAATGGGTACAGAAGGTTCTAAAGGTACAAAAACATTTGCACTTACGGGTGAAGTTAATAATACCGGTCTTATTGAAGTTCCGATGGATACGACATTACGTCAGATTGTATTTGATTTGGGCGGTGGTATTAGAAACGGTAAGAAATTTAAAGCTGTTCAGATTGGTGGCCCGTCAGGCGGATGTTTGACAGAAGAACATCTTGATATGCCTATGGATTACGATAGTCTTAAAAAAGTTGGTGCTATGGTTGGTTCCGGCGGACTTGTAATTATGAATGAAGATACTTGTATTGTTGAAGTAGCAAGATTCTTTATGAACTTTACTCAGCACGAGAGCTGTGGAAAATGTACACCTTGCAGAGAGGGTACTAAGAATATGCTTGCTATTCTACAAAAAATAGTTGATGGCAAGGGTACAATGGAAGATTTGGACACTCTTGAAGAGTTGGCTCATATTGTTCAGGAAGGTTCATTGTGTGGGTTAGGTAAATCTGCACCAAATCCTGTTTTATCAACACTTAAGTATTTCAGAGATGAATATATTGCTCATATCAAAGATAAGAAATGCCCTGCAGGCGTTTGTACTGCAATGCAAACTTATACTATTGATGCAGAAAAATGTAAAGGTTGTTCTAAATGTGCAAGAAATTGCCCTGTTGGAGCAATTAGCGGTGAGCTAAAATCACCTTACAAAATAGATAAGGACAAATGTATCAAGTGTGGTGCTTGTATGAGCGGTTGTCCGTTTAAGGCAATAGAAAAATCATAAGGTATAAGGAAATATAAATATGGGTAAAATGATTATAAATGGTAAAGAATGTGAGTTTTCTGATGAAAGAAACGTTCTTGAGGTAATAAGAAAACACGGATTTAATGTCCCTACATTTTGCTACAGACCTGATTTAACAAAAGATTTTGGTGCTTGTAGGATGTGTGTAGTGGAAGTTGAAGGCAGAGGTGTTCAAACATCTTGTACAATGCCTCCTCGTGATGGTGCTGTTATTTATACAAACACAGAAAAGGTTAGAAAGATTAGAAAATCTATTCTAGAGCTTTTGCTTGCTAATCACGATAGAGAATGTACTACTTGTGATAAATCAGGTGACTGTGAACTACAAAAATATTCTGCGGAATATGGAATTCGTGATATAAACAAGTTTGTTCCAAAAGAAGGATTGTTGCATATTGATGACAGTTCTTGTGCATTAGTTAGAGATAACAACAAATGTATTCTTTGCGGAGCTTGTGTTCGTGCTTGTGAAGAGCATCAAGGATTGCAGGTTTTGGGATTTGCAAATCGTGGAAGCAGAACAGTTGTTCAGCCTATGGCAGGAAAATGTCTTGCAGATAGTGAATGTGTAAACTGCGGTCAATGTGCGGCTGTTTGTCCTACAGGTGCTTTGACTATAAAATCTCAAACTGATGAAGTTTGGAGTGCAATCAATAATCCTGAAAAGAAAGTTGTTGTTCAATTTGCACCATCTGTGAGAGTTGCTGTTGGTGAGATGTTTGGATTGGAACCTGGTACTAATTCTACAGAACAGCTTAACGCTGCTCTTCGTGCGATTGGGTTTGATTTGGTATTTGATACTAATTTCTCAGCAGACCTTACTATTATGGAAGAGGCAAACGAGTTTATCTCACGCTTGGAAAATAATGGTAAATTACCGTTGTTTACATCTTGTTGTCCTGGTTGGGTTAGATTCTTAGAGCTTCAACATCCTGATATGTTGGAACATTTATCTAGCTGTAAATCTCCGCAAGGTATGATGGGTGCTATTATCAGAGAGTATCTTCCAGAATATTATGAAGATATCACAGATGAGAACCTTGTTAGTGTTTCTATAATGCCTTGTACTGCAAAGAAAGCAGAAGCATTGAGAGAAGAGTTTAAACGTGCAGATGGAACTTATGAAATCGATTACGTATTGACAACACAAGAAATAGGTAAAATGATAAAAGCTGCAGGTATTGATTTCAAACGAATTAAGGGTAAACCTGCTGATTCTCCGTTCGGTAAGTATACAGGTGCCGGTACAATATTTGGTGTATCAGGCGGCGTAGCGGAAGCAGCTGCGAGAACTGCTTATGAAGTTGTTACAGGTGAAGAACTTAAAGATGTTGTTATCAATGATATGCGTGGTACAAAACGTGTTAAGACAGTTGAACTTGACCTTAAAGGCAAAAAACTTAAAGTTAAGATTGTCAATACATTGAAAGAAGCTGAAAAATGTATCAGAGAAATCAAGGACGGAAAGGCTGATTATCAGATTCTGGAAGTTATGGCTTGTCCAGCTGGTTGTATAAATGGTGGTGGGCAACCAATCAGCTGTAATGATTCTTCTATTAAAGAACAACGTGCAGCAGGGCTTTATGATGACGATGATAAGGGGCAATGGAGAAAATCTCACGAGAACCCTGATGTTAAATCACTTTATGAAAAACATTTGGAAAAACCAAATTCTCATAAAGCACACGAACTGTTACATACAACATATTCCAATAAACGTAAAAGTTGTTATATTAGTGCAGGTGAGGAATAGATTAAGATATAAAAGCGGAAGATTTATCTTCCGCTTTTTGGTTATATATAATAGTAACAGAATATGTCACTTTGAATTTACAGCAATAGTAAGTCGGTTTTACTAAACCGACGATTTCGTGTCACTCTGAATTCATTTCAGAGTCTATTTCCAAACCCACGAAAACATAGATTCTGAAACAAGTTCAGAATGACAACAAAATCGTAGTGTCACCCTGAATTGCGGATTTTGTTTAGAGTGAGTGACGAAGTTACGAAACTCGAAGTAGCACGGAGCAAAGTGAACAATAGTTTGCAACGCAAACAAAGTGAGCGACTGCGGAGTGTGGAGCAATAATCCAAGAAGATTTCAGAGTCTATTTCCGAGCGTATAGAGATAGATGCTGAAGCGTGTTCAGAGTGATAATCAATTAGCTATCTGACTAATGCAAATCTTCTGTTGATGAGTTCGTTAGTGTTTTCTTCCAGAGATATGTCATTGCCGTATATTTTGACAAACTTGTCGAACCTCATCATATAAATTGTAGATAATATTCTGCTATCAACGTTTACCAGTGAGATGTTATAATCTCTCAGACTTGCGAGCATTAGGAAAAATCTGTTTATACATCTTTCAACATTTTCAAGGTTGATGACGAATTGAGCAGCTTGTTTTTTGCTCCTGATTTCATTTTCAATGAGCGAAACAGTTGTTTCGTTTATTGATGTGACAGCAGGATTAAGTATATATTTTTTGTTTAGGAGTTTGGTTTCCATACTATTATTTTATAGTTTTTGAGATAAAAATATAACTACCATAAAATATAAACTTCCTACAACTTTGGTATAAGATTGTAGGAAGTTTGTTGTTTGATAATTTTTTATTATGATTTCTTTTTCCATCCTTCAGGTAATTTGAGTTCTTGGTTAGGATGAATTGTATCTGAGATTTTCATATTATTTGCTGCTGCTAATTCATTCATGTTTCCTGGTTTACCCTTGGCATCAACGTATTGATGTGCTATTTTCCAGAAAGATTCACCTTTTTTTACTTTGTGGGTGATAGATGCAGCAGGTTTTTCAGATGCTGCTTCAACTTCTTTGGCAGTAAAATCTGAGGAATCTTGATTTACTTCAATAGTATATTTCTTTCCGCCAACGCTTATTTCATATTTATTATCCTCTCCGCCGGTAACAGTTGCTCCTTCAATAGGTTTGCCATCAGTGCCTATAACTTCAAACTGTCCATCTCCGTTTGATTTTATAGTCACTGGTGTTTGAGCTTCTCCACCTTCAGGTGTTGCAGGTGTGAATGATAAATCAGTAACTTTTACATCATTTCCTGTACCGGTAGTTGTTATACTTCTATCACCATTAGTACCTCCGGTGTAGCTATGTATTGTTGAGTCACCGCTTGTTGTGATTGTATGCGTACCACCATCACTAGGTGGTGTTGCAGTAGTTGTTGTACTGCTACTTAAAACACTACCGTTATTATTCAATTTTAGTGTAACGGTTGTATTATCACTGGTTTGAGTTAATGTGCCGCCACCATTAGCATTCGGTGTGTATGTAGCCGGTTGACCGTTGAGTGTTGCTGAATAATTGCCGTTTCCGTCAGGAACTATGCTAAAACTGTCTTCACCACTAGTACCTTTGATAGTTCCGCCTTTTTTAGCAAGGGCAGCGTTGTCCAGTTTCATATTAGTGTCGTATGCTTTATCGAATGCTTTTGTTATAGCTTTTTCTAGATTTTTATCAGCTTTTGCTTGTCCTGATTTTACTTTATCATTTAGTTTTGCTATAGCTTTATCTTGATTGCTTTTTAGCTCTGTTTGCGTTTTACCTTTTACATCTTTGCTGCCGGAATCAATACTATAGCTTTCTACTTCTGTGTTGTATGTAGCAGTAATATCTTGTTGTATAGCCTTAGCCAAGTTGGTATCACTACCGATATTTGATAATTTGTTGCCAATGATTTCTTGAATGCTTGCGATCTTTATTTCTCCGTCTTTTGCTTTTACGCTTTCGTCTTTGTTGCCGTCATAACTTGCATAAACTGTTGCCTTGAATTCATCAGTGTTTTGGGCTTTGTCGAATTCTTTGCCTTTAACAGTTCCGTCGCCTGTACCGTTAAGAGCAGCAGTGTTGTTATTAACATCATTTTGATTGAAATTAACTTCAGGATTATCTTTATAATTATCTATTGCTTTATTTATAGCTTCATTGAATTTCGTCGCAAGTTGTTCGTTGGCAGTCTTGATTTTGTCTTCTACTGCTTTATTGACGATGCCATCCAATTCTTTTGCTTTTGCATTGACATCTTGTTGTAATTTTGCAGAATCACCCTCTGCGTTTGTTATATCAACTTTTTTGGCATCTATATTGCCAAATCCGCTTTTTAATAGATTATTGAAAACTTCTGTTGCGTTGAATTTGCCTAAAACATTATTCATTATATTTGTTTTAGCTGTTGCATCAGAAACTCTGTTATTAAGTTGTGCTTCATAGTCAAGTTTCTTTTGTGCATTCGCAAATAAACTATTGGAATTTGCTTCATCATAGTTTACTTTTTCATTCTTGTTACCATCATAATTAGAGAAAACTGATTGCGAAATTGATCTGTTGACTTGATCTTTTTTGTCATCAGGCAATTTTGATAATGTATAATCTTGATTTGCAGCAGGTGTTGCTCCTGTGCCTTGTACGGCATCCGGATAAAGGTTCATTAAGCCAAAACGCATAGTTCTCTCCTTACTTTAGTATCTTATGTATATACTAAGTATATCGGGGGGATTTCACTAGAAGATTTTTTTGTTACAAACTTTACAATTCGGAAACTCAATCCCCATCATGGTTTTACGGTAGCATCTATTTCTTGATAATTATAATAACATTTACTATCTCTGTCCAGAGAGTTTAATTCGAAGTGTCATGCTGAACTTACGGATTTGCAGTAGGACGACGGCGAAGCCTAGCCCGTGAGTAGGAGGAAAACCACGCTTTTCCGACCAGCCGAATAATCCAAGACAGTTTCAGAGTCTGTTTCCATACGTTCAAAGAATAGATGCTGAAATAAATTCAGCATGACACTTAGGTTTCCCCTCTCTGGATGGAGAGAATGTGTAGGGTGCAAAAAATTGTGCCAAAATTTTCTGTATAGAAAACAATCACCTCTCCCGAATAATAAATAAAAAAATAATTTTATGTCCTCCGGACGGGGTCGCTTTGGTGGCAAAGCGACGCAAACCATCGGCACGCTTCCGTTCGCACGAGAATTGTATAAATCGATATTGAGTCAAAAAACTCGCATTATTTCTGAATGGTAAACGTATAACTTGTGAGCAATGCTCAGACAGTTTTGACAATGAGTCTCTTTTACATTCTCGGCTCACTCCGCTATTGCCGACTTTTTATCTAACTGTCGTGCTGAACTTGCGGGTTTTGCGTAGAGTGAGTGATGGAGTCACGAAACTCGAAGTGGTACGGAGCAAAACGAACAATAGTTTGCAATATTAATCAGTAAGAGTTTGTTAATATATAGTTTTGGCACTTTGTTTTGTATATAATATCCTTGCATATAGGAGTGGATAATGAAAACAATTAAAATAACAAAAATGCAAGGCTGTGGAAATGATTTCGCAATAATCGATTATGACGAGTACCAAAAGACTGGCATGGATATGTCTGAACTTGCTAAAAAAATCTGTGACAGACATTTCGGAATAGGTGCAGACGGTATGATTATACCTGATACAACTACAAAAGAAACTGACATTGGCTGGTACTTCTACAACTCTGACGGTTCAACAGCACAAATGTGCGGGAACGGTATTAGATGTTTCGCCAAGTATGTTACTGATAACGGATTGATTAACAAAAAAGTGTTTTCTGTAAAAACTGGTGCAGGAGTTATCAAACCCGAAATACTTGCTGATGGAAATGTTAAAGTTAATATGTCATCACCGATTTTAGAACCTGAAAAAATCCCTTTTAAAGGTTCAGAAAATCTTAACCAATCTTTAAAAGCCAGTGATAGAACCTTTACAATCAATGCAGTATCTATGGGAAATCCGCATTGTGTTATCTTTACCGATGAGGATGTTTATGAAATGGCAAAAACTTATGGACCAATGATTGAGTCGCACGAGCTTTTCCCTGAAAAAACAAATGTTGAGTTTGTGAAAATTAAATCAAAAACAGAAGTAGATTTTTGTGTTTATGAACGTGGCTGTGGAATTACTCTTGCATGTGGAACGGGTGCTTGTGCCTCTGTTGTTGCTTCTGTTTTAAATAACTTAACAGAGTGTAAAGTTAAAGTTAATTTGCTTGGTGGGGCTGTAACCATTGATTGGAGCGAGCATGAGCAAAATATAAGCCAAAATATTTACTTGATTGGACCTGCTGAATATTCTTATTTTGCAGATTATATATTGTAATTTCCATGTTTATGGTACTATTTCAATAAAAAAGGAGAAATATAAATGAAACAATACGAATTATTAGTTATTTTTAAACCAAATGCTGATGCTGAAGAAGTTGATAAACTAATCGCAAAAGTTTCTTCTGATATCGAAGCTTTGGGCGGTAAAGCTGATTCTGTAGATAAAATCGGCAGAAAAAAACTTGCTTATGAAATTCAAAACTTTAGAGATGGTTTCTTCTCAAATATAGTTTTATCTTTAAATGAAGATAAAGTTGTTGAATTTAAACGTCAATTACGTTTGAACGACAGCATTTTGAGAACTATGTTTGTTGAAAAATCAGTAAAAGCAGGAGTATAAGATGACATTAGCTAAGGCTGTTGTTTCCGGAACAGTTTTTAGAGCACCGGAAAAAAGATTTACTCAAAACGATGTTGCCGTTTATGGCTTGACATTGAATATTGATGAAAGAGAAGAAACTCTTGTTAGAGTTATTGCTAAACGTAAGGCTCTTGCAGATGTTTTGGATTCTGTAAAAAAAGGTGATAGAATACTTGTTGACGGTCGTTTGCAAGTAGCATCATCTAAAGCAGCTGATGGCTCAGATAGAAAATATTTTGAGATTGATGCTAACGAAATTGAGTTGATGGGTGGTTCTTCTCCTGTTGCTTCAAGTTCTTCATCTGCTCAGGTTTCAGCACCTGCACAGGAAGAAAGTTTGGTAACATTCTCGGAAACTGATTATTCTGAAGATACTTTGATAGACGATGAAGAAATTCCGTTCTAAAAACTTCAGATAAAATAGAAAATAGTAATAGAAAATAAGGCTAGAAAGGCAAATTATTAAAATGGCAAAACAAGATCAAGACAGAAAAAAACGTAAGACTTGCAGCTTTTGTGCAGATCACATCGATTCTATTGATTACAAAGATGCTTCTAAACTAAAAAGATACTTAACAGAAGCAGGTAAAATTATTCCTAGACGTGTTACAGGTAACTGTGCAGAACACCAAAGAATGATTGCAAAAGCTATCAAGAGAGCAAGAGAAGCTTCTATCATCGGATATACATTCGACTAGTTGCATTCTTGCAAATTCTAGAGTTTAATTAGAGGCGGGTAAAACCGCCTTTATTTACGAAAGGCGAAATATAAAGGAAAATAAAATGGATAATCAAATCACAATAAGATCAGACAGAGATACTGACTACACTTTTCAATATAAAGGTGAAGATGTTACATTAAAAGCTCGTGGTATTTTAAGTATCGCTGATGGTTTAGAACATGTTGTTCTTCCTACTTGTGCTATGAAAGTTATTAACAATCTTGTTATTATCAAACAAGATGTAAAAGGCTAGTATAAGAATTATAAATGTTATTTTGAAAACAGGTAGAAATTGTTCTACCTGTTTTTAGTTTAAAGTATAATATAGAGTATGAAATTAAAGAGTTTACATCTGACAAATTTTAGAAATTGCGAAGACATATCTTTGGATATGAATAATGACAAAGTTATTATCATTGGCAAAAACGCTCAAGGTAAAACTAATATACTGGAAGGTGTTTATTTCTTGTCAGCTTTAAAGTCTCCAAGAACATCTAATATAAAGGATTTTGTAAGGTTTGGTGAGGAAAGGTTTTCACTGGAATGCGAGCTTAAAAAATCTGATACAGAGATAGAATTAGGAGTAGATTATACTCTTAACAAAACTAAGGTCTTAAAATTAAACGGACTTAAAACAACATCTAAGAATTATAAATCTGTATTGAATACAGTTTTGTTCTCTACACAGGATTTGTTATTGTTACGTGGTTCTCCGCAAGATAGACGTGATTGGCTGGATTCTGCTATTTCTCAGATTTATCCTGCACATGATGAAAGATTATCTAAATATAACAAAATCAGAATACAAAAGAACAATCTGTTAAAAGAGCAAGAAATTAACCAAACATTATTGGATGTTTTTAACGAGCAGTTGGTTATTGCAGGTGCGAATATTATATTTGTTCGTCAGAAGTTTTTATCAGAGTTGAAGAAACACGCTGTTGAAAAATATGCCGGAATATCGTCTGCTGAAAGTTTTGATTTTGAGTATAGTTTTCCATATTTTGAAATCGAGGAAATTGCAGAAAATTTAAAAAAAGAGTTAGCTGAGCGACGTGGTGAAGAGATTGCACGTCATCAATCTTGTGTCGGACCTCATCGTGATGATGTTTGTTTTTATCTTGATGGCAGAGATGCAACAAAATTTGCATCACAAGGGCAGCATAGGACTGTTGTTCTGGCATTGAAACTTGCTGAAATAGAACTTATAATTCAGAAGAATGGGTATAGTCCGGTTCTTTTGTTAGATGATGTTCTTGCAGAATTGGATGATTTAAGGCAGAATTATCTTCTAAAATCTATCTCATCTGATACGCAAACTATTATCACATCAGTTGATACATTGCTGTTCGATGATGATTTTTTACGAAATGTTAAAATCTATAAAATAAAAGATGGTAAAATCATTGATTAGAGAATATTTTGCGTATAAATTACTTAACATTTTGCCTTGAGAATATTATTGTGATAAACTAGTGTTGATAAGAGTATTGGGGAAGAGAGTCGTTGAACTCATTTAATATATTACGAAAAAGCTTAATATTATTGTGTGCATTTTTTACACTAGCAACATCAGTGCACGCTGACGCAATTATCAACGGTGTTACGTCTGATTTTGGCTTGCCGTCTGCTTCTCCTGAAAATACTGATGGTACAATGCTTCTCCCTGATATTAAGGCTACCCCGTATATCAAAGATATTGAGATTTATGGTGTTAATGTTATAAAACCATCTGTTGTATTGTCTCAAATGCAGATTCACAAAGGTGATCCGTTTGATGCTGATATGGTACAACGTGATTTAAAAACAATTTATCAGTTAGGTTTCTTTACTGAAAAGATGCGTGCTATTCCTGTTGAAAATGCGGATGGTACAATCACATTAAAGATTTTATTAGAAGAAAATATTCCTGTTACGGACGTTACTATTGATGGGAATACTGTTGTTTCATCAGAAGAGCTTATGCCTCTTGTAACCCCTCTTATCGGTAAACCCCAAAATATTGAGAATGTAAACGAAGTTATTGAGAAAATCAATGAATGTTATGCTGCAAAAGGTTACATTCTTGCAAGAGTTGATACTATTTATGATGATCCTGACGGTACTATCAATATTGGTGTTAAAGAAGGTAAGATTAACAAAATTCTTATTTCAGGAAACCAAAAAACCAAAGATTATGTTATTACCCGTAACATTTTGACAGAACCTGGTATGGTTTACAACGAAAACCAAATTAAAGAAGATTTGGTTCGATTGTATTCAACACAAGCATTCAAGGATGTTAACAGAAGTATTGATGTTTGTGCAGATGATCCTGACAGATATGATGTTACTATTATGATTACTGAACAAAGAACAGCATCTATATCTATGGGTGGTGGTCTTGATTCAAGTACCGGTGTCTTCGGTTCATTAGGTATTAGTGATAACAACTTTAGAGGTTTAAATCAACGTGTATCTTTAAGTGGTTTGGTTGGTTCAGGTGTTATCATGAGTGATACAACTGTTAAAAATCACATGAATTTTCAGGCTGAGTTAAGCTTTTTCCAACCATACTTTTTGAATGCTGATACATCTTTGATGAGTAAAATCTTCTTTAGAGATTTCGGTAGTTACAATGTTCCGTTAGCTGTTGAAGACAGAATTGGTATTGAAGCAAGTTTGTCACATAGGATGAAATACAATCCTCAATTATCTACTACATTGGCAGTAGGTGTTGAAAATATTGATGTTCGTGAAGGTGACAGAAGCAGAATTGTAAATATGTATCGTGCGAAACATGTTCCGATTTCTGAACGTGCAAAACAGTTGGAAGGCGGATTATTCTTAACAGTTAGTCCGGGATTGCGTTATGATTCAAGAGATTCAGCGCTTAACCCTAGAAACGGTGTGTTAGCTACTGCAAGATTCGACCAAGCTTTTGCACTTGATGAGTTTAATAAAACTAATGGTAAATTGACAGGTATGATTAAAAGATTCTTCCCTGTTGCACGCAAGTCTTCATTATCACTTACTGCAAAAGCCGGCGGCAAAATATATGGCGACAATATGCCTGAAGTTATGGCATATCGTTTAGGCGGACCTTATACTGTTAGAGGTTATAAAATCAATGGTGTAGGTACCGGTGATGCATTTGTGATGGGTTCTGCTGAATTGGCTACTCCTGTTCTTTTCTTGGACAGACTTAAGGTTAACTTCTTCCAAAACCTACGTTTAACATTCTTTGTTGATGCAGGTAAAGTATTTGGTTCTTATCTGTCTGATAAATTGTATGACAGACCAATGGAAGCAGTTACTGCAGGTATTGGTTTGAAACTTTATATTCCTGGTGTAGGTCCGCTATCTGTTGATTATGGTATCCCTATTACCAGATGTGGTTCTTACGGAAACAAAAATGGTTACTTCACCTTTGGTGTAGGCGACATGATGTACTAATTTTTAGGAGGATAATTATGAAAAAATTTACTGTAAGCTTATTAGTAGCTCTTTCAATGATAATGTTTTCAGGTGTTTCGTTTGCAGGTGGTCTTGGTTATGTAGACTATGAAAAAGTTATTGAAAACTGTTCATTTGCATTGAACGCTAAGAAAAAATTAGATTCAAAGGCTATTGAAATTAAACAATTTATGTTTGATAAAGAAAAAGAATATGAATCTATTCAATCTCCTGTTCAAAAACAAAATTTCCAAGATAAGGTTACTGCAGAACTTAAAACTAAACAAAACGATTATTTGAGAATGCAAGCAAAAACTGAACAAGAAGTTTTTACAAAGATAAGAGATGTTGCAAAACAAGTAATGGTTGAACAAAAACTTGATGCTATTATTAGTGACAAAGCTGTGTTCTGTGGTGGTGTTGATGTAACCAATACGCTTATTGACAGATTAAAAGGTGTAAAATAGGAGCAGGGGTAAATAAGGAGTAAATAAGATTTCTCCATATCTAATACCTAAATAACTTTTACAGGTAAACTCTAACTTGAAATTTACAATGAAAGGGACGTAATGTTTAGCAGAAATTTGGAATATATAATAAGAGAAGTTTCAACTGAAGATAGACAAGCTCTTCAAGATTTGCTTAATGAGATGTCATCTCAAGGTTGGGATTTATATACATTACACGAAGTTGAGATGGAAGAGGACTTTGTATATAGTTGTATTTTTATGCGTGAACGTCCTGCATCTGATGATAATGAAGTTTTTGACAAGGTTGTTAATGTGAAGAACTTCAAAGCTCAGATGGAAAAAATGCTTTCTACTCAGCTTTCACCTTATGAAACTTGTAAAGATATAACCGCAAAAATTAGAGATCAAAAAGCCAGAGTTGCTAATATAAAATCTGAGATAGAAAAGGTTGACTGGTCTGACAGAGGTGCTTTGAATGAGCAAATGTCAGGGGCATTACGCAGATTGGAAGAGTTAAAGCAATCTTTGGTTAAGGAGATTTCTCCGGGTGTTATGTATTCAAGAATAGGAGAAGAAAAGTTTACTATAAACTTGGGAGAAGAGTTATTGGAGTTTGTCAGTCCTGATAATCAGAATGATTTGTTATCAGAAACTGTTAAATCAAGACAGAAACTTACTGATGAGTTGGGTTATGTTATCCCAAGAATGGTTTTCCAAGATGATGATACACTAGAACCTTATGAATTTAGTATCAAAGTTCACAATCTTGAGGTTTATAAATCTACTGCTGTGCCTGAACATATAGCATTCTTCAAGGATGATATCAATCTTAAACGTAAGCCTGCGGGTACTATTGTCATAGATGATGTTATTACCGGAAAAGAGGTTTGGTGGATAGATGCTCAACAGGCTGAAGATTTCTGGGCAGATGGATTTAATGCTGTTGAATATATTGCCAGAGCGATAGAATTTGTTTCTATTAAGTATGTTTCAGAATTGTTGGATTACAGTGATATTAACAGATATGTTACTTTGGTTGAACAACGTAATCCGTTTGTGATAAATAATATTATTCCTGATTTCATATCGTTGTCTGAACTTAAATACATTTTAATCAATTTGATTAGAGAAAGAATTTCTATAAAGGATATTGATTATATATTTGAGAAGATAAACGATTTTTCTGATGAACTATCAAAAGATGGTTTGTTGGATAGAATAAGATTGTCGTTATCAAAACATATTTCTCAACCTTATATTTCAGCAGAATCTACTCCTGTGATTGAGTTTTCCGGAGATACGTTGGATGAAATGTTCAAGCTGACAGAGGCTGAGGACGAAGCGATTATAAAGGTAGATGGAAAGGTTGCAGAAGATTTATCTAAAAAGATTGAGAAAGTAGCGAAAAAAGAGGAGTTAAAAGAAATTATCCTTGTTGTTCCTATGGAAATTAGACACATGACATTTGCAATTTTCTCTGAGTTTATAAATAATCTTACAGTTCTGGCACATGAGGAATTAACTTGTGAAACTAATGTCAAAGTAATTGCGACTATATAGAATTATTAGTAAATAATAAGTATAAAACGAGTCTTTTCCAATGATTAGGCTCGTTTTTAGATGTTGAAATTGCTTTAGTATTTGCGGTGAATGTTCTATCGTCATTTTCGGAAGTGCTAACTACAAAGTGACAAATCTTAACATTTCTGAAAAATCTTTATTGGCAAGGTGTTCGTATATATTTTTTATCTACAAAATATAGTTTTTATGGTGAAGGGGGTTGTAAAAAATAGAAAGATAGGTAATAATGTGTATATTACCCACTTGGATAATGTATTATGATGAAGTATTAACATGAGGATACATATATGAACCTTCTGCAACCGTTTAAAACCCCTGCTATTACTGTCTTTGAAAACTTCGGGGGGGGGTAGCTAAAAGCCTTATCTCAGGTCTTTTGCTCCTATTTTTGTGTGTTATTATATCTCCGTGTGCGTTTGCTGCCGAGTCGTCTTATACGAAACCGGATAATTATACTTATGGTTCGAGGATTGAGGATACTTTAACTAACGATATAAGTAATGTAGTGTTTACTAATCTTTCATTCGGGAATGAAGGTGGAGCTATCCGAAATACACAAAATGCTAACGTGAATATCATAGCAGACTTTGTGGCTAACTATGCTCACACAGATGCTTATGCAGCTGGTGGCGGTGCAATTTATAATACCGGTAGTATTGGTAATATCTCAGGTAATTTTATAGAGAACTATGTTACAAGTTCTGTTCCGATAGAATTATCCGGTGGTGCTATCTATAATTCAGGCAGTAGTGCTGTTATGGGTAAACTCGAAAATGTTACTTTTCAAGGTAACTATATCAAAACTGCAACGAATTCTTTAGTTAGGGGCGGTGCTATTGCAAATATAGATACGAAATCTAACACTATTGGGAATATTAGCGGCAGTTTTATAGGTAACTATGCGGAAACCGGTAATGCAAATGCACAAGGTGGAGCTATTGCGAACCATTGGGCAAATTTGTCTACTATTACAAATTCTGAGTTTAAAGATAATTACGTTAGTACATTAAACGGTCAGGCTCATGGCGGTGCTATTTATAATAATAACTATACTTATATGGATAGTATATCAAATACTCTTTTTGAGGGTAATCAGGCTGTAAGTAATACTAACGCACGTGGCGGTGCTATTTATAACAATAATTTTAATAATAATTATGCAAATAAAGCCAAAAGTCTTATAGATGGTACATTTAAAGCCAATGTTGCTTATGGTGGTAATGAAGCACTTGGTGGTGCAATATGTAATGATAATAATTCTTATATTGGCACTGTTAGCGGAGAATTTATTCAAAACACTTCTATTGCAACCGGTAGTTCAGGTTGGGCAGAAGGCGGTGCAATTTGGAACTCAAATAATTCAACCATTGTAAATATATTAGATGCTGCTTTTACAGAGAACCGTGTTCAAGCTGAAAATGCAAATGCACAAGGTGCTGCTATATATAACGGTGCTGATAGTACTATTCAAAATCTTATAGGTACTTTTACGAATAACAGAATATATAATTCTAAAAAGGCTCATGGTGGAGCAGTTTTTAATGCAGGAACTATGGGTATAAATTATTCTGAATTTAGAGATAATACTGCCATTGGTTCAGAAGAATCTCAAGGCGGTGCTATCTATAATAGCGGTAGTATGACACTTAGAAATACAAGTTTTTATAATAACCGTGCTTATGTTACTAATGCTGATAATTCAGTTGCGGGTGGTGCTATTTATTCTAAATCTGATATTACTGTTTTAGCTGATGGTGGTGTATCAGAGTTTTCCGGTAATATGACTGTATCCGGAACTAGTGGTTACAAAAGAGCTATTTATATTGATAATGCTTCTGCAACTTTAACACTAGAAGCTCGTAATGGTGGCGAAATTATTTTGCGTGACCATATTGATGGAGCTTCCGGTTATAACGTTACTATAACAGGTGATTATACCGGTACAGTTAATTTATATAGTTATATAAATGATGCACATGTTTTTGTGAATAATGTTAAAGTCAACTTTAGTGATGATAGTATTAAAGGTAATGTATTTCAATCTTTCTCGTCATTAGATAATGCTTCATATTCTTTTGATGTAGATTTGTCTAATGGTGTAGCTGATACTATTACTGCAGTAAATAGTTCTAGTGGTATTGTCAGAATAGATTCACTCAATTTTATCGGAGAGTCTTCTTCTCCTGTGGTTGTACAAATTTTAAATGTGCCTTACAAGGCAAGTTATGCACGTTTGTCTTTGAATTCCATCAATTTTACCACTCAACTTGATGATACAATTACTAATGAAACCGTTTTAACAGGAAAACAAGTTGTACTTGCTACAACAAATACTACGTATGACTCTATCCGAATTACCGGTAAAGTTTATGATACTTTAAAAGAGTTAAACCAAAAAACTACAACAAACGAAAGAAATTTTAACTTTGTTAATATAGCAACTTATACCGTTCGTGAAGATTTAGGTACGACTTCTTCCGGAACACTAAATATCAACGGTATGGTTGATGGTAATAAAAAATCAACTATTGATTTTAATAAAAATTCAGGTTTTCAGCTTAATATCAGCGGAAGAAATCTTAATGTATCAAATGTGAAATTTACAAATGCAGTATCTGATAACGAGCGTGGTTCTGTTATCAATATGCAAAATACTTCAACAGCAGAGTTTACAAATGTAGATTTTGTAAACAATCATTCTATAAATTCCGGTGATGCTCTTGGTTCAGCTGTTTCAGTGTCTAATGGTTCAAGAATAACAAGTCTTACCGGAAGTTTTGTTGGTAATGTTTCAAGTGCTGACGGTTACTATATTGAAGGTGGTGCTCTCTGGAATTCCAATTCAGGATATATTGATAATATAGTAGCAGATTTCGTAGAAAATTCTGCCATTGGTAATGCTGATGTTAATGGTGGTGCTGTTTATAACAATTATTCTGATATTCAAAGAATAGAGGGTGATTTTATAAAAAATAGTGCTCAAGGTATGCACGTAAAAGGTGGTGCTATATATAATACAAATCTTGCACGTATCAATTATATTGAAGGTTTATTCAAAGAAAATAGTGCCAGCGGTAGTGCAGCTACTTATGGCGGTGCTATATATAATGATAATGGTTATTTGCCTGCTATTACAAATTCTTCCTTTATAGGAAATTATGCTCATGCTGATAGTGAGACTGCTCAAGGTGGTGCTATTTATACTGCTGCTAATATTAAGATTATTGCAGATAATGGTATTTCAGAATTTACTGGTAATTATTCTCAAATTGGTGATGGTGAAAAGAATTATAACGCTATATACGTTAATAATTCTGATGCAACATTGTATCTTGAGCCTAGTAATAATGGTACAATTATTTTAAATGATAATATCGACGGTGCACAAGGTTATACCGTTGCAGTTGCAGGTAATTCTACCGGTACTCTAGCTTTGAATAATGATATTAAAAATGCTAAGGTTTATATCAATACCGTTAATGTCAGTACTGCAAATAATTCCATACGTGATTATACATTCTATATGTTGAGTTCTAATGCTAACGCAAAATATAATATTGATATAGATTTAGACAATGTCGGTTCTGCCGATAGGTTTGTTACAACAGGTCTATCAACAGGAACGGTAACTTTGAATTCTATCAATTTTATGAATAATATCGGATACGTTGATGAATGTATTATTCAAGTAATTGATAACAAAAATACCTCATCTACACTTAAACTTGCACTTGGTAATAATATTGTTTCATTGCCTGATGCCGGCAATACTATTAGTAATGAAACCGTTATTGCTGATGTAGGGGGTATTACTCTTGCAACTACAAATACAACAGATGATTCAATCAAAGTTACAGGTAAAATATATGATAATCTTTCATACATAAATAAGAAAACATCTGAAGAAGAACGCAATTTTAATTTTGTTAATACTTCTACTTATACTGTGAAAGAAAATCTTGGCACAGCCTCTACAGGTGTTCTTAATATCAATGGTAAAACAAACGGAGATGCGAAGTCTACTATTGATATGAATGAACATTCAGGTTTTGTTGTCAAAGGTAATACTATCTTAAATCTTACAGATGTTAATATTGTTAATGCAAAAGCATCAACTGAACGCGGTTCTGTTATTACGGTTTCTGATGGTAATTCCCAAAAAGTTAATATTCAAAATGTTACTTTTTCTGATAACAAAATTGAATCAGATGGTGATGGCTTCGGTGCTGTAATATCAAATCAGGGCTATGGGATAATAGGCAATATTAACGGAAAATTTGAGAACAATAGTGTTAATGCCAAAGGTTATTGGGCTGAAGGCGGAGCAATTTGGAATTCAAATGTAAGTTCTATTCAAAATATTGATGCAGACTTCATTGCTAACTCTGTTGTTGGTGCCAGTGATACTACAGCTAAGGGTGGTGCTATTTATGTAAATTATTACAGTAGTATTGAAAATATAAACGCAAATATTATTGAAAATAATATTTCAGGTAAAACAGCTCTTGGTGGTGCAATATTTAATGGTTCTGCCAGCAATATTGGCACTATAACCGGCACGGTTGTTGGAAACTATGCTATTGGTACAGAAACTGCAAGGGGCGGTGCTATTTATAATGAAGGCTCATCTATTGATGCTTTAAAAAATATTGTATTCAAAGATAACTACGTTAAGAGTGAAACAGGCACTGCACAAGGTGGTGCAATATATACTGATTCCAATTTAAAAGTACTTGCTGATAATGGTGTTTCTGCATTTACAGGAAACTATAGTCAAAATGGTGAAAATATTGATAATAATGCTATTTATGTTGGTAGCTCAAATGCAACTGTTACCTTAGAAATAAAAAATAAAGGTGTAATTGTTTTTGATGACAATATAAAAGGACAAAAAGGATATTCTGTTAATGTTACAGGGGATAATTCCGGTGCGGTATTATTGAATAATACCGTTGAAAATGCAAATGTTAATATATCAAATGCAAAAGTTATTCTAAATGATGAAACATTACTGAATAATGAATCGTCATTAGCTTTAAATAATGGTACATTAACAGTTCTAAATAATAAAATTGGCACAATGGAGCTTGAAACACTTACATTGACAGGCAAAAATAACCATATATCTCTTGATATTGACCCTAAAAATGCAGCGTCTGATAGTATAGTTGCAAATAATTATAATATAGCTGAGGATGCAGTATTGTACGTGGATGACATCAATATTATGTCTGTAACTACAGATAAAAATATGCGTATAAAATTTGCAGACGAAGCACTTGCCGGTAATGTTGTTTATAACGGTCATAAAACTGCAATAACAACACCGATATTTAAATATAATGTTGCTTATCTTGTAGATAAAGATAATAGCGGTTACTTCGCATTTGGTCGTGGTTCAAGCGGTGATTGGAGAAGCTACAACCCTGCTGTATTATCATCTGCTGTAGTTGCACAAGCTGGTGCTTACACAACTATGGTTCAAACTTTCAATCATGCATTCTCACATTCAGATACGTATATGAATATTCCTAATAGTGAAAGATTATCATATAAAAATAAAGGAAAATACGCTGTTGCCGGTGATACTAATATGCCGGGTGTATTTTCGCCGTTAATGACAAATGATAAGGATGCAGGATTCTGGGTTAAACCTTATGCAACATTTGAAAATATTCCGTTGAAAAATGGACCAAAAGTTCAGAATATCAACTATGGAACATTGATTGGATATGACTCACCGTTAGAAAGTCTTAAAAACGGCTGGGATAGAGTTATGACATATTACTTTGGTTACAATGGCTCTACTCAGCATTTTACAGGTGTTGATTCATATCAAAACGGTGGGCTTGCCGGTGTAACCATGAGTTTATATAAAGGTAAATTCTTTAATGCGACAACAGTTTCTGCCGGTGCTACTGTAGGTGAAATATCTACTATGTATGGCAGTGAAACATTCACTGCTTTGATGGCTGGTATTGCTAACAAAACCGGATATAATCTTGAATTTAAAGAAGGTAGATTTATTATTCAACCGTCTATGTTCTTATCTTATGCATTTGTTAATACTTTTGATTATACAAATGCTGCAGGAGTTAGAATTGATAGTGATCCGCTTAGTGTAATTCAAGTTGCACCAGGACTTAAGTTTATTGGTAATACTAAAAACGGCTGGCAGCCATATTTCGCAATAAGTATGGTTTGGAATATTACTTGTGATTCTACTGTTAGAGCTAATAATGTTCAAATGCCTTCTATGAGTATTGATCCGTTTGTCCAATATGGTTTAGGCTTGCAAAAACGTGTTTCTGATAGATTTACGGGATTTATTCAGGCTATGATTCAAAACGGAGGACGTAATGGCGTTGCATTAACTGCAGGTTTCCGATGGGCAATCGGCAGGGGTAAATAAGATTTTTATCAGTTAGACTAAAAGAGGTGATAAGTATAACTTATCACCTCTTTTCATTATATTCTGAAACTGGTTCAGAATGACAAAACTATATTAGATTAGTCATCAGCGTGACCAGCTGTACCTAATACATCAACCATTTTGTGTTTTACTAATTCTTTAACAGCAGTTCTGCCTGGTCCCATGTATTCACGTGGGTCGAATTTAGCAGGTTCTTCGATAAAGAATTCTCTGATTGTTGATGTCATAGCTAATCTTAAGTCTGTATCGATATTGATTTTAGCAACACCGTGTTTAGAAGCATAGTTTAACATATCTTCAGGAACACCTTGTGCGTTTGGTAATTTACCGCCGAATTTGTTACATTTAGCAACTAAATCTTGTGGAACTGATGAAGAACCGTGAAGAACGATTGGATAATCACCAAAACCAGCTTCTTTAAGAGCATCTTTGATTTCTTTAAGTCTGTCAAAGTCAAGTTTAGCTTCACCAGCGAACTTGTAAGCACCGTGTGAAGTACCGATAGCGATTGCTAATGAATCACAGCCAGTTTGCTTAACGAATTCAACAGCTTCTTTAACGTTAGTATATTTAGCATCTTTAGCGTCAACATTAACATCGTCTTCAATACCTGCTAATTTACCAAGTTCAGCTTCAACTGAAACTCCTCTTTCGTGAGCGTATTCAACAACTTTCTTAGTAACAGCAACGTTTTCTTCAAATGAGAATCTTGAACCGTCAATCATAACTGAAGAGAAACCGCCATCGATACAAGCTTTACAAATTTCAAAGTCTGCACCGTGATCTAAGTGAAGTGCGATAGGTACTGTAGTTGTAGCTAAAGCTGCTTCTACTAATTTGATTAGATATGTTTGGTTAGCATATTTTCTAGCACCTGCTGAAACTTGAAGAATGATTGGTGATCTTGTTTCTTCTGCAGCTTCTGCAATCGCTTGTAAAATTTCCATATTGTTTACATTGTAAGCACCGATAGCATATCCGCCTTCTAATGCTTTTTTGAACATTTCGTTTGTTCCAACTAATTTTCTTTCGCTCATTATAAGCCTCCTTCTAAATTGTACGAATTTCTCTTTTAAATTACTATAAAAATAACTCTAATACAAGCAATATCTTATCTTTTTTTTGACTTAAAAATACATTAACAATTCAATATATTTTTTAATATTGGGTTGTAATAACATGATTAAAGTTGTATCATGAAAGTATATAGAATTTTTTGAAAAATTTGAGTTAATCTTGATGTTGGCGAAAAGAGGATAAGTATGAAAAAGTTATTGTTTTGTTTGATATATTTGTGTTTTGTTCTGTCATCAGTGAGTGCAAAAACTGTTAATATTTCTGACTTTTATGATTTTATGGATAATACCGATAGCAATACATCTATGGTTTTAAAAAACGATATAAATATGTTATCAAACTGGTCATTTGCTAATAATATATCTATCAATGGCTCAAACAATGTATTTAACAATAACGGATTTCGCCTTACTAACAACGGAATATTAAACTTATCTTCCATAATTTTTAATGATACAAGTTTATCTTCTTTCGGAAATATTACTAATAATCATTCTCTTAATGCACTGAAAGGGGATGTGAAATTTGGATCAGGCGTTATAGGGGATGGAACCTTTAATGTTAAGGGTGCACAAGTTGTTTTCGGAAAAGATTCTTCACTTTCTCAATCACAAGTAAATATCTCAAAAGGGCATCTTGCTATTTTTGCTGATAGTTTAAAGACAGAAAATGTTGTTAATAATGCAAAAAATGGACTTTATCTTGATAATGGAGAACTTAAAAATGTAAATATTTCAGGCAAAGGTTCTACTTATATTCAAGGACATGTAGTTGTCGATAAAGATTCTTTAATAAGTCAAAAAATTACTATTCCTGTTTTGTCAACTACTACAGAAGAGACTGTAAAACAATATTGGGCTAATGACGATGGATACAGGTATTTAATTACTGATATGGATGTATATTTAGCGGAACATCCTGAATGTAATCCTGATTCAGACTTGGAAGTAACAGAAATTATTAAAGAATATAGTTCTCCAAAAGCTTCTTTAACTGCTAGTGCTAATAGTTTGCTTGGTACTGTTGTGAATAATGCAGGTCTTACGTTATTAGATGGTACTATTACTAAAGCTATTAGTGGTACAGGCGGCTTAACCATAGATGGTATTGTTGAGAATATTGCTAAAATTGCTCAAAATTCGATTGTGGTTATGGATTCAGCTTCTTTCAAAACTAATGCCGGTTTGTTAGATAAAAATATCACTTTTGTTAATTTAGGAGATTTGTATTTAACAGGCGGCAATTTATCTTGTGATATTACCGGTGATGGAATGACGTATATTGAGGGTGCTGTTGGTAACAAAACTTATATCAACTCACCATTGACTATTTTGCCCAAAGGTTTGTTATTGTCCAATGCTTCTTTGATATATGAAGACATAGTAAATAACGGAATTTTGCAGTTATCTGCCGGAACATTTGATAAAATTGATGAAGGAAATCCTATTAAGATAACAGGTTCAGGTCATACCCAAATTGTGGGAAAAGTAGTCGTAAATTCTGATATTGAACAAAGTATAGATGTAACTAAAAAAGGTACACTTAAAGTATGTCCTAATAGAATAAAAGGTAATGTTATCAATGAAGGTACTTTAAATTATATAGGCGGTTATTCTAATTATTTTGTACAAAACAGTAATAAAATGAATATTGAAAAAACTATTGTTGCAAAAGATATTGATAACTGGGCTAATTTAACTATTAAAGATTCTGTTGTGACAGGTGTGGCTGATGATTTGGGGCTTATTGAAAATTATAAAAATTTAACATTCGTTTCGTCAAACTATGAGAAAAATGTGATTGAAAATAATGTTGGAGTTGTAATATACAATTCTGTGATGGTTGATGGCAAAAAGGTTTATACCGGAAATCTTACTGTTTCAGGTAGTGCAGAGTTTAAAAACAATGTTAATCAAAATGGTAATGGCGGTGTGATTTTTAATGATAATAACGGGTCTAAATATGCTCCTAAAGTAGTTCTCAAAGGCAATTATGACAAGGTTTGGCTTAATGATGCAAGTTCATTTACTGCTAATGATGCTGCAAATGGCGGGGCTATTTATAATAATGGCGGGGTAGTTGATTCTAAACGATATGTGTTTAAAAATAATAATGCTCAACGTGGCGGAGCGATTTATAATAATGAAAATTCAACACTAAAACTTACAACATCTGCTTTTAGCGAAAATAATGGTACAGAACAAGGTGGTGCTATTTATAATTCCGGAAGTTTGATTGATAAAAATGGCTTGTTTATGTCAAATACAGCTAATAATGGTGGTGCTGTTTATAACAATGGAAATACAGTTTTTAATGGGACTCAATTTTATAAAAATGGCGGAACAATAGCTGATGATTGTAAAACGGTGGAGGGTGATGTTGCTCAAAAAGGTGGTGCTATCTCTAATAGCGGAATATTGACTCTTAAAAATACACAAATTGGAAAAATTAGTTATTCTTTTCCTAGTCATATTATGAACAATGTTTTGGTTTATCCGTATTATCCATCAAACCCTGTGAAAATAGTTCCTTACGGAAATGTTGCTGAATTGGGTGGCGGCTTATATAATTCAGGTATTGCTAATTTAGCAGGTACTGATTTTTCTAATAATTTAGCAACAGAAAATGGCGGTGCCGTTTATAATAATATAATGGGAGTTTTAACTGTAAAATCTTCCGGATTTTATAGTAATATTGCATCTCAAAAAGGTGGAGCTATATATAATGAAAATGATATAAATGTTGTTTCATCGACCTTTGACGGTAATAGTGCAGTGTTTGGTGGGGCATTATATACAAACAATAATATGAATTCTAAACAAGCAAAAATTGATAAAAGCGATTTCTGTCATAATAAATCTACTGAAAAAGGCGGGGCTATTTACATTAATACCGGTAATGTTTTAATTAAAAATTCTAAAATAGGTTCGATTATGAACGGAGGTAATACTGCTGAAAATAGCGGCGGTGGAATTTTTAATAATGGAACGGATACGCAAATTATCTCCTCATATTTTGCAAAAAACTCTGCGAAAACTGGCGGAGATATATATAATACTGGTAAAATGACTATTTCAAAGACCTCTTTTGGCTATAGTCCAATACCTAAGGGTGGTAAATATTTTATTTCAATTAGAATATACCCGATATATGCTCCAATTATTAGGTATCCTTATGCTGATGAAAACACAACATTTGATTATAATGGTGAAATTTATTATCCTATAAGATTTCCATTATATGATAATTATGAGATACGTGATGGTTCTACAGCAGAGCAAGGCGGCTCAATTTTCAATCAAGGCGAGATTACTATAACTTCATCAAAATTTGGGTATTCTGCTGCATTGGAAGGTGCTGCAATTTATAATGATACAACAGGCAAATTAACTATAAACAGTACAACATTTAATTATAATGATGCTCTTGTAAGATCTAAAAAAGATAATCAACAACAAGAAGATGCAGAAGACGACTTGAATCTTGTTACTAAAGGTGGTGCCATCTATAATAAAGGTTATATTGAAATCAAAAATAAAACTAAGTTTGTTTCAAATACTGCTGAGTCAGGACAAGGTGGAGCTATTTATAACGATAATTCAGGTAGTATAGATATTTTCAATACAACATTTAATAAAAACAATGCTCAACAAGGCGGAGCTGTTTATAATACAGGTACTTTAACAACTGATAACAAAACCAAGTTTACTTCTAATATAGCTGAAAAAGGTGGTGCTTTGTATTTAGGTGGAGGTTCGGCTACTACTATAAATGGAACAGAATTTAAGTCTAACCAAGCTTCATATAATGATGGTTCTACTTATGAAGGAGAATCTATTGATTCTGTTCGTCCGGTAGTGAATGCGAATGGTGGTGCAATTTATGCTGATAATGCTACATTAGAAATAAATAAAGCTAAATTTACAAGTAACACTGCTAAATCAGGTTTCAATTATGAATTTAATAATTATGGTGATGAAGAAATTGGTTATACTTCTACTATCCAAAACGAAGGTGCCGGATGTGGTGGTGCAATTTATTTGACAGGGATTACATCTGCTAAAATTGATGGAACTACTTTTAAATCCAATTCTGCAAATTATGCAGGTGGTGCAATTTATAACCAATCATTAGATAATATTGTGATTTCTAACTCTACTTTTACTTCTAATTCTGCAATGCAAAACATTTCTACTGAATATATTGATAATGATGGCAATAGTTCAAAAGCAAATGCTTATAATGGTAAGGGTGGTGCTATATACAACGAGGGAAATCTGAAACTTACCAACGTTACTTTTACTTCAAATAAGGCAGGTGATAAGGGTGGTGCTGTTTATAATAACTCATCAGATGTATTAACTATAGAAAATTGTAAATTTAATAAGAATACTGCGAAAAGTGTTTTCAAAGATAATGAAACTTATAGTTATTATGATGAAGAATCTGGTAAAACTATTCAATCTGATGTTTCCGGTACTAGTTATATGGGTTCAGGCGGTGCTATATATAACGAAAATGGAACAATCAATATTACAAATACGACATTCACTTCTAATCAGGCTGGGGAAGATAGTGGCGGTGGAGCTATATATAATGAAAACGGTACGATAAATATCTATGAAGGTACTAAGTTTACTAGCAATTCTGCGAAAGTTAAATATACTGATACTTGGAAAGAAAATGGAAAAACTTATAAAGAATCTAAGTATATTGGTTATGGCGGAGCTATATTTAATTCACAAGGATTTTTAAATATTCAAGGTTCAAAAGATGCGATGGTTTTATTTAAGTCTAATCAGGCAGGAGATGCCGGTGGTGCGATTTATAATGATGACGGTCAATTAAATATCAATTATGCAAAATTTGAATCTAATAAATCCGTAGGTGTTGGTGGTGCTTTATTTTTAAATCACCTTGATTCTGAAACGGCAACAACTCATACAATTTCAAATTCGGTGTTTAGTAAAAATTCTGCGGTAAGTGGTGGAGCTATCTTTTTAGCCGGCGGTCATCTGCAGTTAGCTGATACAAGTTTCACAAATAACACTGCAAAGGAGACAGGTGGTGCTATTTATGCAGGATACGGTAGTATTGTTGATATTTTTGCAATCAATAGTGATGTTATATTTAAGGGTAACAAAGCAAATGGTAAATCAAATGCTATTCATTTAGAAGAAGCTACTCTCAATCTTCAAGCAAATGATGGTAGAACAATTTCAATATTTGATAATATTAGCGGTACAGGGCTTATAACCAAAAAAGGAAATATATACATAGCAAATGAAGCTAAACTTGAAGAAGGTTCAGATATTACTATTAAAAGTAATTCCGGTTCATTAGTTTTCGGAAATGAAAATAATATGAACGGGTTGTCTATTCAATTATCAGGTGAAAGTGATATCATTACAGCAAACAATTCTGTTCGTACCTTATCATTGAACAAACTAACCTTATCTGACAACACAACGACCAACGTGTCAATCGACATGGACTTACAAAGCGGCACAAG
>JAMPEO010000200.1 GCA_023665105.1 Candidatus Gastranaerophilales bacterium
ACGGGAAATTTAATAGGGTAAAGTTATTGAAGATATTGAATTCTCAATATCTTCAATAATTGACAATTTTATTGAGTTCTATTTATAATAGACACTATGAATTTCATAAGAAATAACAAACAATCAATTATATATTCATTATTATTTGTAATGTATACAATATGGTTTTATATAATCTTGGCAATGATTCCAAATGAGTTAAACTTTTTTGGAAATAAATATTATGATTGTTTAGTTTATTCAATTTTTATACGTTCAATATTTGGGTTTATATTTGCATTAATTTTTGTTAGGGCATCATTATTTTATAAAACAACTGTTCTTCCAAATTTGGATAAGATATTAGTTACTTGTATATTTCTTGATACTTTAATAATAGCAAATCATGGTGTATGTGGTTTTATGTCGAACATAGACTTTCTTTATTTTGTACCATTATCATATATATATTTTTTTACGGGAGCCTTTTTACCATTTTATATAGTTAGTGCATTATATAAAATATTAGAAAAACCAATAAGTATTTTAAAAAAAATCGATTGGCGTATAAAGCTAGTAGTTTACATTTTATTATATTGGTATTATTCAGTAGGTATATTATCTCATTATATGTATACAATCAGGAATGAAATGGATTGCGGTTTTGGTTGTGCGATAGGTTTTGTGTTACTATCTGTTTTTATTAGACCCGTAATAGGTTTTATTGTAGCTATAATTTTGTTTTTTAGTGAAGACGACAGCTTTTATAAACAAAAAATATTTGCTAATTCTAATAAAATAATGTTATGTAGTTTATTGTTGGATTCTATATTTTGTATATATGATGCATTACAACGTGTAATCAATGTTTATCATCATTTATCTCTTGATAATATTATGTCAGCTATAGATTTTCGTTGCTATACATATTTCACATTAGCATTTTTACCATTTTATATAGTGTATTTAATATCAAAAGTATTTAACTTTATTAAAGTAAAAATACAAAGCAAAAATATGTAATAAATATAAAAATAATTTATTTCATTATTTAATAGCGAATATGAAGAATGTCGGTAAACGTTATAAAATGATGAAAAATAAAATTCTTGGAGAATAGAAAAGACTCACTACACAAGGGCAGACTTCCCCCTGCTGCGAGTCTTCCCGCATCATTCTTTTCAAAAGTGATACTCTCCCAGTATAATATATTCTTTTTAGTTTCAAGTATTTAGATGATTAAAACCATATTTTAAAAATATAAGTAAAATGATATTTTTGCATATCGTTCCTCTTTCTATTTGCAGGTGAAAGTGATTTTCGCCTGCAAATACTTATATTAAAAAGTTGAGAATACATATTTATAATTGGATGGAGGTGGTGTGAATAATAAAAGTTTTTAAAGTACGTTTTTGAGGCGAAACGTGCTTTGTAGAGTGCCTCATTTAAGGAGTTTTTTATGTATGAAAATGTTAATGCTGATTCAAAAATGAATCAAGCGGTTGAAGAATTATTGCAAAATAAACAGAACAATAACCCTGTTCAAAAAGAAGTTGGTAATAATTCTAATTTATCTGAAGTTAGTTCTAATGATTCTGCTAATAATGTACAGAATAATGAACTTAATGAAAAAGTTCAAGAATTGATTTTGGGAAAATTTAAGTCTGTTGATGATCTTGTTGATGCATATAAAAATATACAAAAACAACAAGGTGCTCAATCTGAAGAGTTAGGTAATTTGAGAAAAACTGCAGAGTTTCTTTCGAATCTTACTGAATTGTACAATATGAATGCAGGGCATAATCAAAATAAATTTGATTATATCGTAAATAATTTATCTAAATATGATACTGATAAGTTTATGCGAAATCCTGAATTTAAAAACTTGTATACAGAGGCTTTTAATGCTCTTGGCACTGATTTAGATACGGAAAAATTTGTGGATTTAGTAGATAAATACGTAGAATCAAGAATTCTGGCTCAAGCTGCTATCAAAGCTGCAGAAAAAGAAAATGAATCACTTACAGATGGTATGCAATTTTCTTCCGGTAAATATAAAAAAGCTGAGAAAAAACTAAGAATGCAAGACATTCCGCCGGAAGAATTAGAATCTTATATCGCAAAATATATTTAGTTGATTCATAACTAAACCTCCTCACGGATTTTATACATTTTGTTTCAGATACCTCATTCTCTTTTCTTAATACATTGCCTCTTATGAGATAACATTGTTGAAATATATTTGAGCCTGAATTTTATGTTTAAATCTGTACCCCAACCTCTTTTTGAGGTTCGTTTTGATGTTGTTGTATTACGGGAGTACGACAATATTTGGTTATATCCCGCTATGAAAGGATTTTTTATGGCTGTTAAACAAATGATTATTGGTTCTTTTAGCCAAGCGTTTAAGAAAAATTTTTATGACGAATTAGTTATCGGTAAATTAGCTCATACGGAGTTTAAAGATGATGTTAAAAAAGGCGACGAAGTTGATGTTATTATGCCGGGAACTGTTACTATGTTTGATTATGATGGTGGAGATTTACAAAATGCAGAGCTTGCTAATGTGTCTACTACAAAAGTTAAAATTAACAAAGGTAAAGCTTTCCATTTTGAGTTGTCTGCTATTGAAGAAAAAGAAATTACATCTGCTCCTGATATCAAACAACAAACTTGTTTAGCTGCAGATTATACTAATGACGCGATTAAACAATTTGCAGCTGGAGTTGATGCATCATTTGCTCAATTATACACGCGTGCTGGACACTATTTGGATGATGCTGGCAAAGCAATAAATTTAGATGCTGCTTATGCTAAAGAAATTTTAGCTTATATGCAAGCTGAATTTCAAAGAGGTGACGGCAAAGGTCATACTAACTGGATTGATGGATCTATGATTTGTATTGTTCCTCCTGAATATCAATTCTATTTAGGCAAATTAGATGATTTGAAATACGTTGAATCAGGTCACGAAAAAATGGCAAAAGGATATATTGGCCGTCTATGCGGTTGGGATATTCTTGTGTCTAATAATATTGCACAACCTGAACCAGGTGTATTTTATCCTATGTTTGGTGTTGCTTCTAAAACATTAGCCGGTGGTATTTCTTCTGATTTGAATACCCAATCTTATGTTCCGGAAAAAAGTTTTAATACCAGATATAAAGGTTATGGTTTGTATGGTGTTGGTGCTCCTAGAGCTGATTTCTTAGGTACAGTAAAAATTTCTGCACCATTAGCTCTTTCTGCACGTTCTTAATTTAGTATTTAGTTTTATAAGGAGATTTTAAATGGCTAGAGATATTATTAATGTCCAATATCCACTATTGGAAAATTCTCAATCAGTTGGAACAACAACTGTTACTAAAACAACTGTTTCAGCTTCAAAAGGTATTACAATTAACGATGCTTTTGCTAATAAAAACAATACACTTGTGATTTGCATTGAAAATACCGCAAGTTCGGCTGTGAATGTTACATTCGTTGCCGGAGATACTTATCCAAATTCAATGTTAGGAAATTTGACTGTAAGTCTGCCTTCCAAAACATTGAATGCGTTTCAAGTCCAAGATATGTCCAGATTTGAAAATAAAGATGGCTCTGTAAATATTGATTTTGCTTCCACATTTACAGGTAATATCTTTGCAATCGCAAAAAGTGCTGATTTGAATAAGTAAGTATCATAATACTTTAGGAATCTGTATAAACTTTATGCAGATTCCTTTTTTAAGGAGG
>JAMPEO010000201.1 GCA_023665105.1 Candidatus Gastranaerophilales bacterium
ACCTTCACCGGTTGTTCTTTCACCTGTTTCACCTTGGCAACCTTCACCGGTTGTTCTTTCACCTGTTTCACCTTGGCAACCTTCACTGGTTGTTGTTTAACCTGTTTTACCTTGGCAACCTTCACCGGTTGTTCTTTCACCTGTTTCACCTTGGCAACCTTAACTGGTTGTTGTTTCACCGGTTTTACCTTCGCAACTTTCACAGGCTGTTCTTTCACCGGTTTTACCTTCGCAACTTTCACAGTTTGTTGTTTTACCGGTTTCACCTTAGCAACTTTTAAAGGTTGTTGTTTAACCGGTTTTACCTTAGCAACCTTAACAGGTTGTAGTTTCACCGGTTTAACCTTGGCTACCTTTACGGGTTGTTCTTTTACCTGTTTCACCTTGGTTACCTTCACAGGTTTTTCTTTTACCGGTTTAACTTTGGCTACTTTGATAGGTTTTTCTTTTGCAGGTTGTTTTATTGTTGATTCTAAAGAATCAATATCCTCATTTATATCGTTAGTAGCTGTTATAGTGTTTTGTTCATTATTTAAATGTTGATGTTGGATTTCTTCTTCTAATATAGAATCGATATCTTTAAATTCTTCTTTTGTGTTTTCTACAGATGTAGATAATTCTGCTATTTTTTCGGTTTTTGTTGTTTGAGTTTCAGTTATTACGTTTGAAGCTTTTACAACTTCTGGGGTAGTTGTATCATTATTTTTTGCAATAATATTCTGTTCTGTTTTTATATCTGATGTTGTTTGTACTTTTTCTTCAATTTTATCTTTAGTAATGCTATCAATATCAATATTGTCATCAACATTAATGTTCTTATTAGATGCAATAGTTTTTGTCTTGTGCTGACGTTTAAATATATTAAACCAACTTATACGTTCTTTTTGTTCAGCTTTTGCAACTTTGGTTTGTTTAGATTTTTTTGTTAAAGCTTTAATATCTTCAACTTTGTCGATATCTAAATTTTCGTCATCGTTTGCGATTTTAGTTTGTTTTATTCTTTTGTGTTTAACTTTTGTTTGAATGATTTTTTCTACACACTTAGATTGTGGGTCATCAACCTTAAAACCGTTTAATATATCAGCTTTTGGTCTTATTCTTTTCTTTGATTCAATATCAATGTCCATATCTAATGTGAAGTCATCATTAACTATGCTCGCAATAGTATCTATACCTGAATTATCTAACATTGTTAGTGTAGAGGATATTGGGAATGTAAATTCTGAAATGTTATTATAGGATATTAGTTTTGAATATTCAAAATCATTGGCTAAACATATTTTATCTTGATTAGTGGCATTTATGTAATATGCATTTGCACAATTTTGTAGTGTTATTACAGATGCAATAATATAAAGGGTACTGTATAATTTTTTCATATCTAATTATCCTATCCTCCCTTCATTATATTAGTAATATGGTCTATTATACAACAATTTTAGTCAAAAATCATATATTCAGATTAGATTTTAAGCATAAAAAAAATCTCGACATTGTCGAGATAAAAAGGGGAAACAAACTTTTACAAATTGGGTATGTAAAAGTTTGTCAAGGTTAAAACTCTATGTTGACCACTTCTGTGTTGTAGTCTGAATATGTTTGAGCTTTTGGCTGCTCGTTATATTTGTTTTGGTTTAAATATTTTTTTGTTTTATTTGTTTTGTCTAAAGGTTTTATTTCAATATTTTTCTTTTCTGTTTTTACAACTGTTGCATTTTTGGTATTTGCTTCTGCTTGTTTTGTTTCTGATTTTATTTCTTTTTGATTTTCACTAGTTTGTTTTGTAGGAATTTGTTCTTCTTTAGTCACAGTTTTTTGTTCTGTAGCTGCTTTTACAGATGTTTGTTCTTTAATCTTTTCTGTTGTTTGTTTATTTGAACTAATATTTCTTTTTGTTTCTTGTTTTGTTGATGTATAATTAGCTTTTTTGTTAACCATGTCTTTGTCTTTATAGTCAACAGTATTGCTATTGTAGCCTTTCATTCCTTTTAGTGTTGTCATAATTACGCCATCAGGATAAGTATCTGTAACAACTTTTGCAGATACATCTGTATCGTATCTGAAGAAAATCTTTCTTGTTACAGCTTTTATTCCATCAACAATACCTATATTCAATTTTTTCTTTTCTTTTTCTTCTGTGATTTTTGCAACAGGTTTTGTTTTTACTTTATCTTTTTGTGGAAGTGTACCTATTTCAATTTGTGGCTCTTTTCTTTCTTTGAATAAAGTTTTCTTTTGTCCTAAATTTTCTCTTACAATAAAATGCTCTCTGCTTAGGATTTTTCCAAACATATATCTGAAACCAAATAATAGTGCAACGCCTCGTCTTCCACCGTTTCTTACAGTTGCTTGTGCGAAGCCTGAATATTTGTCATTCCAACGTTTTTGGATACCTAAACCGTATTCAACGTAAGGATCTATAGACATTTCAGGTAGTCTGATTGTATTTGCGTTGAAGTTTGTTTTATCAATAAAATTACACATAACCATTATGCAAGCATAAGGCTGCCAACCGTTTTCAAGATTAGCTACAAATTTTAGTGCTGGTGCAAAATGCATTACGTGTAATGGTTCAGATTGGATTCTAACATCATTAGATGCTGTATAATCTGAAGAATGGACATAAGTATAACCCATCATAAATGATGGTTGAATAATATATTTCCCGGAACGAATATCTATATTGTATCCCATTCTGTTTGCAAAACCACTCATCAATAGGTTTATAGTGTCTGTACCATAAGCTGTATAGTTTTCACTTATTGCCCAACCTACGTTTGCAGTTATTGTGTTAAAGAAATTACCTTTATAAATGTTTCCGGTCGCACCTATTACTGCTCCTTGTTGGGAAGAATCAACACTTGAATAACTTGTTGTGTTACCGTTATATCCTACATAACCTCCATATACTGCATTAAAGCCGTGTCCTAATTTAATTAAGTCACTATCACCGCCAAAGATTGTGCCGTAGTTTATACTGGAAACTTTTGGACCATGTTTTAATGGTATATTTTCAAATGATGCGTATGGTCTTACCCAGATACTTTTTACTTCTTCCGGTATAGAAAGAGAACGTTCAATATAAGAAGCTGTTACGTAATCATCACAATTATCTGCGTATAAATGGTTATTACCGGCAAGTCTGTGTTTCTTAGGCAGCATCATATATGTGTCAGAGTGATACATCGCTGCTTGATAATTTTGAAGCTGGTTCATGTATGTTATTTGTTGTGCAATTCCCAGTGGTAGTATCGCCGGATTGAATGAAGAAGCATCAGAACCGTCTCCTCTTGAGAATGTAAAAGAACCGTTACCTGAATTATACG
Organism: Candidatus Gastranaerophilales bacterium; assembly: GCA_023665105.1. GTDB lineage: Bacteria > Cyanobacteriota > Vampirovibrionia > Gastranaerophilales > Gastranaerophilaceae > UBA2883. Next base: position 3,327 of record JAMPEO010000201.1, read on the forward strand.
AAACGAGGTATTTGTAAACTCTAGAGTAGCTTACAAGGTTAATAGGGCTTTTTACGTGTGATTTTAATGCTCCGTCTGCAAATTTAATCTGAGTTGTTGAGTCTTTTGTATCTGATAATAAATTCATTTTATTAACGCTTATTGTTCCATTAACGTTCGAATAATTATCAGCAGTTATTCTATCCATTGATTTATTAGCTAAGTCAACATCTACAGCAACAGATGTTTTTCCACTAGAAGAGAAATTGCTGAAACCGGTTTCTCCGACTTCACCATTAACAAGATTTAGGTTACCTCCTCTGGCATTGAAACTATTGCCTTGAAGCAGGTTATCTTTTGCAAGATTTAAATTTGAGTTGCTAAGAGTTATATTGGC
>JAMPEO010000202.1 GCA_023665105.1 Candidatus Gastranaerophilales bacterium
AACAGAATTAAGAAAACTAAGAGGGACAAAAATTGCATTGATACCTCAAGACCCTATGACTTCACTTAACCCTCTTTACACAATAGGGAATCAACTCCTAGAAGTTATAAGAAAAGATAAAACAATAACAACACAAGAAGCTGAACAAAAAGCTATTGAAGTATTATCAATGGTTAAAATACCTAACCCAACAGAGAAACTATCAGTATATCCCCACGAACTTTCCGGAGGAATGAAACAAAGAGTAATCATTGCAATGGCTCTTGCAACTAATGCAGATATAATCATTGCAGATGAACCAACAACAGCATTGGACGTAACAATCCAAGCTCAAATAATGAAAATATTGAACGATATAAAAAGCAATACAGGAACATCTATTTTACTAATCTCACACGATTTGGGACTTGTAGGAGAATACGCAGACGAAATATCTGTAATGTATTCAGGACGAATTGTAGAGAACGCAAGAACAAAAGAATTTTTCACAAATACATTACATCCTTATTCAAAAGCTTTGCTTAAAGCTCTACCTGCAAATTGTACAGAAAAGAACTTACAAACAATAAACGGACAACCACCAAATATTCAAGAACAAATAGAAGGATGTCGTTTTTCTCCAAGATGCGAAATTTGTGATAAGAATATTTGCAATATAGTACCAGAGCTAAGAAATATATATCAAAACCATTTTGCTGCCTGCCACAAAGTTTAGTGATAAACTTCCGTTTTTTCTTTAATGGTACTATTTATTAACGGTAACTTTTTGATAGCAACAGGTTTTCTATTTCTGTAAGAATAATATAAAATCATATCCGTTCCTACAAATATAAAATTCAATAAATACAGCCATATTACATAATCAAAATTAAAGAATATTTTATACAATAAACCTAATATATAACCTGTTTGAATAAGCCACAAAAACACAATGCTTTTGCCGCTAACATCTTTTGTAGTGTATGTTTTTGCAACTTGAACAGGCCAACTGCATCCCCAACATATCATCATACCAGCTTCTAATAACTGTCCTATTGCCATAAAAATCTCCTTTGCCAATGACATTTTAGAACTTTACATAAATTATTCAATAGTTTTAAACAAAATTTAATTTAATCTTTATATTTTGACAAATTTAAGGTAAAATTATACTGTAATGAAAGGAGCACCCAATGGCAAAAGATTGTAGTTTTGATATCGTATCAGAATATGATAAACAAGAATTAGTTAACGCTATAGACCAAGTAAAAAGAGATTTACAGTCACGTTTCGACTTAAAAAATTCTAACTCAAGTATTGATTTAGAAGCAGACAAATCAATCATAATAACCACCGCAGATGAAATGAAACTAAAAAATATTGATGATATTCTTCAAACAAAACTTATTAAACGTGGTTTAAGTATAAAGATTTTAGATGCACAACCAATAGAAAATGCTCTCGGCGGAAATGTAAGAAGATGCTATAACCTTAGAAAAGGTTTAACACAAGATTTAGCAAAAAAATTAGTTGCAGACATAAAAGGAACAAAACTAAAAGTCCAAGCATCAATTCAAGGCGAACAAGTTCGTGTAACAGGAAAAAGTAAGGATGATTTACAGGATGTTATCAAATTCTTAAGAGAAAACGATGACAAATATGAATATCCTCTTCAATTCACAAACTATAGATAATAAAAATAAAGCGGTAGATTTCGGTCTACCGCTAATAATTTAGTTTTAGTTTGTATTTAAGTTGGTTATTTATAAGGTTATTATTTTATGTTTGTTTAAGGTTTATTTTAGGTTTGGGGTTAAAATTAAGCTTCAGTAACTTTTTCTGGAGAGTTGTTAGAGAACAACCAAGTACTTAAAGCTAACACACCGCCAACAGCACCACCGATAACTGTACCTACACCAGGAATGATAGAACCTGCTAGAGCACCAGCTGCAACTGCACCGCCAACACTAAGTGTTCCACCAACTACTCTACCAACATTTTTGTTGAATTTCTTACCTGAGTAGTTTTCGATACCCATACCAGTCATATAAGAGATAGTTTCTTCTGCTGAGTTTTTGTGGTGGTTACCAAGAGTTAAACCTTGCATAAATCCTGTTTCGAAGAAGCCTTCACCACTTTCTTCAATATCATTTACTAAAGGATATCCATTGATTTGTTCGTATAATTTAGTTATAGTAGCTTTGATAGATTGGTCTGCATTTAGGCGTTGTTCGTGAGTCATAATTTCTTCACCATAATTTTGGCTGATAGCGGTGTAAACTTCATTGTAGATTGCTGAAGCTTTACCGAATTCGCCTTGTCTGATAGCCATAGCCATTTCTTGAACATTTTTCTGCATAATTTCGTTGTAAGAACCTAAAGCGTGTTGGTTAGATCTTTGTTTGAATTGGAATGCAGTCATATTGTCATTGTTAAGGCACATCAAATCATAGTAAGCATAGTTGTTCATCATAGCACCAACCGGGCTTCCACCAACACCAATTGGAGAAATAGCTCCACCCATCATAGGCATAGAACCAAATTGATTAGGAGTTGTAGCCTCAAATACTGAATATGAATCTAAATATTGACTCATTGAACCTGCCGGGTACATACCAAATGTCATACCAGTTGCAGAAGGGTTTAATAAATTCCCTGTTGTAATTTGTGTTGACATACAAACCTCCTAAAATACTTTGAACTAACCTAAACTAAATTTTTTAAAATAACCTTTACACTTATATAAAGTTTTTTTCTTTAAGAGAATTGCTTTTTTGTATTAAATCGTGTAACATTTCGTTACATAAGAAATAAATTTTTGTTATTTTCAGGGAATTTAAGAATTATCTATATATTAAATCTTGATTTTTATTTATTAAATGATAAACTAATAAGGAGTTGGTAACAACTTGACAAAAGTCGTCACGGGCCTGTGGCGCAGCGGTAGCGCAGAGGACTCATAATCCTTTGGTCGTGGGTTCGAATCCCTCCGGGCCCAAATTAAAAGCAAGGCTCCTATTTAAGGGGTCTTTTTAATTCCTTAATTTGGGGAGGAATTCTCACCCAGTGGGTTCATAACCCTCCTTCCCTCGACGATACTTAATCGCCTCGGGCGGAGTCCTTCTCCAGACCGAAAAATCAAAAGAGACTCACGTAAAAGAGCCTCTTTTAATTTTTTATTTAGTAAATTATTCTATTCTACATCCCACCAACGACCAGAAGTAACAACTTCTTCTCCATCAACGGTCTTGGTTCTCATTAAACATTCAAATTCCGGCTTACCTTTTTCATTTAAGGTTCTGACTGTTGCGGTACCGTCACCATGATATTTGTAAGTTTCTACTAATACTCCTTCATCGTTAAAAACTCGTTCAGTTGATTTTTTATCATTTTTATAACTAATATCAGAATAAGTCATCAAATTACCTTTTGGGTCACGAGTAATAGTACGAGTTTTATGTCCTTTTGTACTGTAAATAGCATTTACATTTCCAAACTCATCATAAACAAATTCTGTTTTATCAGCGTTCACAACTCTTGCACTAGCCATTTCTGGTTTTGGTGCTCTAAAATTTGCCGGTTTAACCCATTCACCCTTAGATAATGCTGTTTTTACTAACGGTGTTGCTGATTTAATTGTATCTGCATTCATATAATTATCACCATAAAAGAATTCTTTATATGAAATCATATAAGGTTGAGAAACTGTATC
>JAMPEO010000203.1 GCA_023665105.1 Candidatus Gastranaerophilales bacterium
ATTGAGTCAAATAACTCACATTATTTCTGAATGGTAAACGTAAAACTTGACAACAATGCTCGAACAAATTTGACATTGAGTCTCTTTTACATTCTCGGCTCACTCCGCTATCGCCGACTTTTTCATTTTAAGTGTCATGCTGAATTTATTTCAGCATCTATTTCTGTACGCTCGGATACAGACCCTGAAACGAGTTCAGGGTGACCGTACGGTTGTGCTTCCCATTGTACAGAGTACAATAAAAAAACACTTTACAATAATCTAATTAAAACAATGAACCACGTGCTATAATCTCTATAACAGCCTGTCCAAACAACAAACATCCTATAACTACACTAATAACCGTAGAAAGCATTACAGCACCAGCTGAAATATCTTTCGCCATACCAACCATCTTGTTATATTTATTATGATAATAAGAATCCAATGTAAATTCTATAGCCGTGTTTATCATCTCTGACACCATAACAAGAGATATCGCAAACAACAACATACAAAGCTTTGTTACATCAAATTGCAAAAAAATAGCAGTCGCTATAACCATTGAACCAACTATCAAGTGAATTCTAAGGTTACGTTCACTTTTCAAAACTAATCTAAAACCTTTTCTTGCGTTTCGAAACGTATTTCTAAAACCTTGTGATTTAAATTTAGACATCTTTTTCACCTATCTGAGCATATCTCAATGCTTTCTTTTGCACTCCAACAACAAAATTATAGTCTTCTTCTGTTTGGTGGTCAAATCCGAGCAAATGCAGAATACCATGAGCAATTAAAAAATACAACTCATACCTATCACTAACACCAGCTTTCAATGCCTCTTCCTTTACCTTATCAAGTGCAATAATAATCTCACCTAAATTTATATCACCATCCAAAATAAACTTAGACTCATCATCCGCAAATATAGCGAACGTAATAATATCAGCAGGATAATCTTTATCACGATATTCCCTATTTATCTGATGAGTTTTTACACTGTCGCAAAACAATATATCGAAAGTTAACGTATCAAAATCAAAACCATCCAAGCACGAAACCTGCGTAAGTTCCTGCAAGTAAAAATCCACTATCTTACGTGTGTTTTTAATACATTCAAGTTCATCGATTTCCCAATCGGGATAAATGTTCTCTGTGAAAATATTAAGTATTTTGTTCGTTATCATTGTTATTTCTATTCTGTTCCAGCTGTTTTATCTTAGCCTCAAAATCACTATCCATAGGTGATGATTGAGCCTTTGTATCATCAAGTTGATTCACTATCGCTTGATGATATTTAATTCTGTTATGCTGCATACCTCTCAAAATTCTATTGAAAGTCGTAGCAATAACCTTTAAATCCTTCAACGTAAGCGGACAATCAGCAAACTGCCCATCATTCAAACGCTCTTTTATAATCTTGTCAATTATAGCTTCTATCTCATCATTTGACGGTGTCTTAAGCGAACGTACAGCAGATTCTACAGCATCCGCAATCATCAAAATAGCTGTTTCTTTCAAATTAGGTTTTGGACCGGTATATCTGAATTGTTCTTCTTTAACATTCTCAATACCTTCTTCTGCTATAGCCTGATTATAAAAATAACTCGCCAATCCTTCTCCATGATGCTGTAAAATAAACGAATGAATAATAGACGGAAGATGGTATTCTTTTGCCAACTCTACCCCGTCTTTAGGGTGTGCCGTAATAACCATCTTACTTAATCTTGGATTAAGTTTTGTATGCGGATTCTCAATCCCAAAATAAGATTGGTTCTCAACAAAGAACAATGGGCGTTTAAGCTTACCTATATCGTGATAAAAAGCACCAACTCTTGCAAGAATAGGATTAGCTCCAATAGCCTCCGCAGCTGCTTCTGCAAGGTTTGAAACCATAAGACTATGATGATACGTTCCCGGAGCCTCAAACTGTAAACGTTTCAACAACGGTTGGTTATGGTCGGCAAGTTCTGCCAATCCATAAGGAGTGATAATACCAAAAGTACTCTCTAATATTGGTAATGTTCCAAGTGCAATAATACCACTCAATACACCATTTATAGATATCAATAATACATCTCGTAAAATCAACAGGTTATCAATATCTATTAAGAATTTTTCTAGCATATAAATGCAAGTTATAATAATTACACCTGCAAGTGAGATTTTTAGCCCTGTTAAAATCAAATCAAATCTACGTGAGAATTTAATCTTTGATATAGCAATCATTGATGCAGCATTTATAAGGATAAGTGCAGAAACAAATTCAATATCATAATGCAAACCTATTGATAAAATACTCAATAATAGCATTGCTGCAAAAATCGCAATTCTGGCATTAGTAAAGATAGAAAGAATGATTATAAATGCCGGAAACGGTAAAATATACGGAGAAAATCCGGTAGGAAGTGCAACCGCTATCAAAGCAGTAATCAATGCTAAAAATCCTGTTATAGTCATATGATGAGAATCATAATATAATTTTTCGAAATTCTTTTCATATTGCAAGAACATAAATGTTGCAAACAACACAAGCATAAATATTCCTAAAATACCGCCAAAATTCAATTCCAAAACATTATAGCCCGCTTCCCTCAAAGCATCTTTTTTCAACTTTGTAACAGGTTCGCCCTCAAAAACAATTTTATCACCTTTATGAAATACAACTTCATAAGGCTTTACAGAGTTTTGAGCATTCTTCTTCGCAATCTCTGTCGCTAAATCATCAACAACAAGATTTGGTGTTATTATCTCTTTTAACAAAGCTGTAATAACAGTAGCCTGATTTCTGGGAGTATTGGCAGGAATATTACGCTGAATAATTCTATCTAATTTACCATCCTCATAGCTGCTTTCTGTAATTCCTACATTCAAAACTTTAACAAGCGTTATCTTTGCTTTATCAAATATCTTTTGTAAATTCTGGTCGGAAGATATCAACAAATAATTTGCTAAATAATCTTTCTTTGATTGAACAGGTATATCAAATAATAATGATAATTCATCTTTTTTTACAGAATCAGCAACATTTTTAGTCCTTATCTGCTGTATAGAAGTTTGCAGCGTATCCAAATTAACTTTTATAAACTCATCTTCAGCAGGAATAAGAATTGGCTCAATATTTTGAATAACATCCTGTCTATGCTGTTCTGTACGTTTTGTATCAATAACTGTAATTGTCTTTTGTGCAATAATATCTTTTTTGCTTATACCATTCTCAATAACTCTTTGAAAAAAGAAATTTTGAGAAGACACTATTAACGTCATTATCAAAGAGAAACATATAAATATTAAAATATCAGTCAATTTATGTGTTCTAAGCTTCTCTATTATATTATTAATAATTTGAATCATAATAAACTAATCCTTTGTAATATTATTACCATTCAGTTTTACTATAAAACCACACTTAATACAAGCAAGCGTTTCACCGGTACTATCAACCGGCATAAACTCGTGCTCACATTCATCAGGATTATCATCAAAATCTTCAGGCTGTGCTAAGGGGTTATAATCGTATTCTTTACTTAACTTTTTAGGAAATAACCATTTCCATATACATTCAAAAATATACATTTAAAGCGTAAAGCCTCCGGGTAACAATTCATCTATAGTATGCGAAACTACATGACCATCAAATTGAGTAATAACATCAACACCATCATCAGAACGAAACTCAT
>JAMPEO010000204.1 GCA_023665105.1 Candidatus Gastranaerophilales bacterium
CAATACCTAAAGTTGTGATTGTAGCTTCGCAACCACCTGCTACCATAACATCAGCATCGCCATATTGGATTGTTCTGAAAGCGTCACCAATTGAATGTGACCCTGTAGCACAAGCAGAAACAACAGCTTTGTTAACACCTTTGTAACCGTGTTTCATAGATACACGACCGGAAGGCATGTCAACAATAAGCATTGGAACTGTAAAAGGAGATGCCTTTGTAGGGCCTTTTTCCATCATAGCTTTATGGCTCTTTTCAAATGTTTTGAAGCCGCCTGCTGCAGAACTTACCATAACACCGATTCTGTATGGATCAATATTAGCTTCATCAATACCTGAATCAGCAATAGCTTCATCAGCAGCTACCATTGCGAACTGAGTAAATCTGTCCATTCTTTTTGAATCTTTTGAATCCATATAATCTTCAGGATTAAAATCTTTATCTTTGATTTCAGCTGCAATTTTTACAGTATGTCCTTCTGTATCAATAGATTCAATATTTGATACACCGCTTTTGCCATCAAGCAAGGAGTTCCAAAACTTATCAACTCCAATTCCGCATGGAGTAATAGCTCCCATACCTGTTATAACAACTCTTCTTTTTGTCATTTTCATATTCCCTTAATAAACTAATGTGTGGTATTACAACTAATAAATAAGAGGGTGAAAAAATACAATATTTCCACCCTCTTATATAAATTCAGTCAAACTTATTATGAGTGTGCTTCGATGTAGTTAACTGCATCTTGAACTGTTTGGATTTTTTCAGCTTCTTCATCAGGAATTTCGCAACCGAATTCTTCTTCAAAAGCCATAACTAATTCAACTGTATCCAAAGAGTCAGCACCCAAATCAGCTGTAAAGCTAGCTTCTGGAGTTACCAAAGCTTCATCGCAGCTTAATTGGTCTACAACAACTTTTTTAACTTTTTCTAATGTACTCATGTTTTTTTCCTCTTATTTATTGTGTAATACACTATTCTACTAAATTGTACCATTTAAAGATATTTTTGCAATTAATTTAAAAAATTGTTACATTTCTTCGGATAAGCCTTGTTGAATAGGCTGTAAAATATTATTTAAATCTCTGCGCAAAACTTTTAAGCTGATAATATTACTTTTTAGATATATTTGGTTTCATCATCCAGTTTATTTAAAAATGCTTTATCACCCTTTAAAACAGACAAACATTCTATAAGCATACAAACCTTTGTATATAAAGATAAAGTATCTGTTATTATTTCTTTTGAAGTTTCATACATAGCATCTCGTATGTCTTTGTCTATAAAGTGTTTTTTGAAATACATTGTTCTGAAATGTTTGTAAGTCTGCTCAAATTCTTTTTGCCTTGTCATTTTTCTCTCTCCCATCTTAATACATGCAGATAATATCGTATTGTATATAGTTGATACTAATAAGTCAATACCTTATTATAGTGGTATAAAAGATGACTAAATTATGATAAGCAAGAAAATTTCTAAAAAAATAAAACTGGAACGCACAAAAAGAGATTTGTCACAGTTGGAGCTGGCGAATCTTGCTGGTGTTGATAAAAACACAATTTGGAAAATAGAAACAGGACAAGTTTCCCCTACATTAGATACTTTAGAAAAAATAGCAATTGCCCTAGGCATGGATTTTGCGACTCTTACAGATGTATCCAAAGTTGATCTATAAATATTGATATATTTGCTTTATTTTAGTACAATATATTTGTACATTTAAAACAGAATACAGGCAAAAGATTTTAACAAGCATTTCAACTAAACGAAAGGAGGTTAAAATGTTAGTTGAAATCAACGTACAAGAGCTAATACTAATAATAGCACTAGCTCTTACCCTAAAAGTCATATTCTTACAATGTGACTGCAGGTGTGGGTGTAAGCGTCACCCATGCCTGTATTCTTATTTTAACCTATTTTGAAAAATTTTCAAGTGGATAAAAAAGGGAGCTTAAGCTCCCTTTTCAATTCTTATATCATCAAACCGCCTGCAACTTCAATAGCTTGACCTGTTACATAATCTGTATCAAGTGCTAAGAATTTAACAACTTTTGCAATATCCTCAGGTGTTCCTAATCTCTTCATTGGAATAGCTTTTAGGTATTCATCAATGTTAGGAAGTTCTGCTGTCATTGCTGTTTGAATGAAACCAGGACAAACTGCGTTTACTCTAATATTTCTAGAACCAAATTCTTTTGCAAGAGTTTGTGTGAAACCAATTAAGCCAGCTTTAGAAGCTGAGTAGTTTGCTTGACCAGCATTACCGTGGCGACCAACAATACTTGACATATTGATGATTGAACCTTGACGAGCCTTAGACATGTATTTAATAACTGCATTTGTTACACAGAAAGCTGATGAAAGGTTAACCTTGATAACGCTTTCCCATTGATTCATATCCATTCTTAAGAATAAACCGTCTCTTGTAATACCTGCGTTATTTAACAAGATATCAATTCTTCCGTGCTCTTTAATCATTTTGTCTACATTTTCTTTAACAGCATCAAAGTTTGATACATCAAAGCTATAGAAGTATGCGTTTACGCCGCAAGCTTTGATTTCATCAATAGCCGGCTGGGCTTTTTCAGCATCACAAATATCGTTGATAATGATGTCACAACCAGCTTTAGCAAGTTCTAATGCACAAGCTAAACCAATACCGCGTGAACCGCCTGTAATTAAAGCAATTTTTCTTTCTGTCATTTACATTTCTCCTTATTTGCGGGTATAAATAAGCCTCAAACCTATTTACCCCTTCTCCTTATTTCAAAAATTTGGCGATACACGCCTTATACTAAACTCATAGATTCTTTCAATGCTTCAATAGTAGCATCTAATGATGCTTTGTCAAATACATTATAAACAGTTGCTTCCGGAGCAATCTTTTTGTTCAAACCTGCAAGAACTTTACCCGGTCCGATTTCAATAAATGTATCTACACCTTCTTCAACCATTTTTTGGATAGTTTGTGTCCAATACACTGATGAATAAATTTGTTTAGGCATTTTTTCTCTGAAATCATCTGCATTTGTTGTAGCTTCAGCATCAACATTTGTAATTACAGGGATGGAAGCGTCATTTAGCTCTAATTCAGAGACAAAAGATGCAAATTCTTTACCTGCATTTTCCATAAACTTAGAATGGAATGCTCCTGAAACTGCAAGAGGTACAACTCTTCTTACTCCGTTTTCAAGCAAATAATCAGAAGTTGCTTTAACTGCATCATCAGCACCTGTTATAACAACCTGCGCAGGGGAATTGTAGTTAGCAACATCAACATAACCAACCTTTGAACCTTCTGCTAATCCTGCTTTTAATTGTTCTTCGCTAGCATTAAGTACTGCTGCCATAGAACCGCCTTTTGTTGCACCCATTAAATCAGCACGTTTTTGAATTGCTTTAAGAGTGCTTTCCAAAGACATCACCCCTGCAGTAAACAATGCACAGTATTCACCTAAAGAATGTCCTGCTACATAATCGGGAACAATATTTACTTGTGAACGCAAAGCTTCCATTGCTGCAATTGACATTGTTACAATAGAAGGCTGCGTATTAACGGTTTGCTTAAGATCT
>JAMPEO010000205.1 GCA_023665105.1 Candidatus Gastranaerophilales bacterium
GGGATTTGTCTTGCTCATTTAGCTACAAATCTTTTTGATGATTATATTGATTACCATAAATTGAAACATGTTACAGATGAAAATGATATGATTACTTTGCCAAATACTCAAAGAGGCAAATGCAGATATCTGCTTGAGGGGTCTGTGACTTTATCTGATGTTTTAAAGGTTGTTATAACATATTCTTTGATGGCATTATTTATAGGTTTATTCTTTTGCTTTGCAGTTGGCAAAATAGTGTTGTTATTTATGGGGTTAGGTGCAGTAATTGTTTTATTATATCCGTTTATGTCTAATATAAGGTTGTCAGAATTAGGTGTTGCATTGTGTTATGGACCGCTATTATTTGGCGGAACGTATTATGTTATGACCGGAAATCTTGGTGTAGAGCCTTTTATTCTTTCTATACCGACTATGATATTTACTGTAAATTTACTCTTTACGGATACTTTTATGGATAGAGAAATTGATAAAAATGAAGGTAAAAAAACTCTTTGTGGTGCATTTAAGTCTCCACACTCTGCTCTTAAATTTCAAAAATGGTTGCTAATATTAGGTTATTTATCAGTATTTTTGGTTGGAATTTTTGATATTGCGGATTGGGAAATTTTTCTTACATTTATAACAATTCCTTTAGCTGTTGATTTAATCAAATCTTTAAATTTATATATTGATAATAATGAAGATTTACCGGAGAAGAAATGGTTTCATTTTCCATTTGAAGATTGGGATGATATAAAGGAAAATCGTTCTGTTATCTTTATGTTTAGAATGTATCAAGCAAGAAATTTGATGATATATTTTGCAATATTACTTGCTATAAGTGTTTATTTTGATTAGATTAAAGATGGCAGGAGAATAGCAATGAGTAATGATAAAAAAATATTTTTTCTTGGACCTAAAACATCATATACAGATGTTGCAAAAGAAAAACTAAAAAAACAGTTTTGTCTGGAAGGTTATAAAGATACGGAATGCCGTACTATAACTGCGGTTGCATCTGAGTTATCAAATCTTGAAAATGAAGATTCATTAGCTGTTCTCCCTATAGAAAATTCAATAGAAGGGATTGTAAAAGAAGCTATTGATAATATATCCAGAATTGATGATAAGGATATCAAGATATTAGGAGAATGTGTTATACCAATAAATCATTGTCTTATTACTTATGCTAATAGTTTGTCGGATGTTAAAACTATAGTTTCACATCCGCAGGCGATTTCTCAATGTTTTGATTATATATATAAGGTTTTTAATGATAATGTAGTGTATAAATCAGAGTCTTCTACTGCTAATTCTGTAAAAAATATTTCTGAGGAAGATAAAACAGTTGCAGCTATTGGAAGTAAATACTCTGCTGAATTTTATAATAAACCTGTTGTTGCAAAAAATATTAACGATGAAAAGTTTAATCAGACAAGATTTTTACTTGTAGGCAAAAAACAAATGCCAAAGTTTGATGGAGAATATAAAACAAGTATAACTTTCTCTACAGAGAATAAATCAGGTGCATTATGTGAAATTCTTCTGATTTTACAAAAATATAATATAAATATGTCTTATATTTCTTCCCGTCCTTCGAAGAAGGTGTTAGGTGAATATACGTTTTATATTGATTTTGATGGAAAGATTACTGATGAAAAAGTTTCTAAAGCTGTCTTTGAAATATTACAGCACGTTAGAACTTTTAAACATCTCGGTTCGTACCCTAAAGCTGTTGAAATATAGTCCAAACATAGGGTAATTCTTTAATAAAAAGATGTTATTATTTATTTTATGGTAATCAATAAAAATAATGTTTTGGTAAAAATAGCAGAATTGAATTCTTGTATTCAAACTGTTATAGATTCAGATTTTAATATTGAGTATATAGAAAAAATCATTTCCGATTACTTGATAATCTCTAAATTTTTGGTGTCTCAAAATGATTCCCCTGAAAATGTACTTTCATTTCTTATTGCCGGAGAAGAGTTAATTGAAATTGATTTACCGTCAGAGTATGAACCTCTTAAGCATATTTATAAATTATATTCATATATCAAACAATATACAGAGGATAATATAAAATCTGCTATACAAAACAATAATTTTGATAAGATTTTTGAGTTATTATCTATTGCTTTAAAATGTGATATTAAAAATATTATATTAGTTAATTATATAGTAGAAGCATTTGAAAAAAATGAACTTTATAAAGAGCTAATTGATTTGTATAAGTTAATGTTTGTATATGATTTAAATCCTCTATATTTTGAAAAAATTGGTGATATATATTATAAACAAGAGGAATATCAGGAAGCACTTGATTCATATCTTAATTGTGCTGAACTTTCAGATGATTATGCTGAAATATATCGTAAATTAGCTAATGTTTTTGAAAAGATAAATGATAATGAAAGTAAGCTGGCATGCATAAAACAAGCTGATACTATTGAGGGTAAAAATGAATCATAAAGAAGAATTTTATAAAAATAAAATAACTGATTTATGCAATTCCTATAAAGTTGTTGCAACTTTATCAATGCTTGCACTTAGCGAAAAAAATGTTAAATGTGTTATAAAATTGCATAACGATTTAAATGCTATTTTTGGAAAGATTATTGAATTTATTGCTTTATTAAATGATGAAGAATTACTTAGTAAAGTGAAAAATCTTGAAGTTTCAGAACTTCCGGAATATTTATCTTCTATTAAAACAATATTTTCGTATAATATGATGTTATCTCTCAAATATGCACAAACCGAAGTAGAAAGTGTTGAAGAAAAAATATTATTGAATAAATTAAGTATTGATTTTAATTATAAAGAAGAAATTCCTTATTTAAATATAGCAAAACTATTATTTGAAGAAAAACATTATGCAGAGGCATTAGAACTTTGTGAATTTATAAAAACGATTACGGAAACAGCTCCTGTATGGAATATTTCAGGTGATGTATACAGAGCTTTAAAACGTTACGGCAAATGTATTGAAGCATATAAAACTTATTTAGATTTAAATGAAGACGATGATGAAGTCGCAGAAAAGTTACTTCAAGTTTATGAGGAAGCATTAAATTAGATGAATAAGCAAAGTACAATCTTAAATCTTAATAATATATTATTATCAGCATTATCAGATAGTGAGAATAATGGGTTAAAAGAGCTTCTCATTTCTGAAAATGAAAGTATATTGCCATTTGTAGAAGAACAATTAGCAGAAGATTTTAAGAAGAATGTAAAATATTCTGTTAAACCGGAAGATGAACCGGCACTTATTGATGCACTAATGTCTATAAAACAATCGAATTATGCACAAGCTTTTTATGATTTTGTTCGGTTGTGGAAAGATAATCCGGATAATCTTGAAGTTAAAAAAAGTATCTGCATTTGTTTAATAAATTTAAAAGCTTATAAATTTGTTGTTGAATATTTTGTGCAGGATTTGGAAGAATATATTGATACAGATGATGAAGTTATAAAAATAATAGCCGGTGCTTATTATGGAATTCCTGAATATTATGAAAAAGCAATTCCTTTATATGAAAAATTATTAGAACGTCAAACTGATGAG
>JAMPEO010000206.1 GCA_023665105.1 Candidatus Gastranaerophilales bacterium
GATTGATATTTATGACTTATTGTATCAATCTGTAATATTACAGTTACCAAATAAAAAAGTTTGTGGTATAAATTGTAATGAGGGAAAATTTGCTAAAGATGAAGAGCAAATAACCAATGATGAAAGAATGGCGATATTCAAAACCATTAAAATCGAAAAGAAATAGTCGAAAAAACATAATAGTAAATAACAGAAAGGTATAAAAAAATGGCAGTACCAAAGAAAAGAACAGGGCATAGTGCTCAAGGAAAAAGAAGATCAAATTGGAAGGCTACAAAGCCTGAAACTACCGTATGTTCTAATTGTGGACAACCTGTGTTAACACACACAGTATGTACCGCTTGCGGATGTTATAAAGGAAAACCTGTAAGTTTAAAAGATAGAACTGAAGAAGAAGTTAAAGCTGCAAAGGTTGAAGCTCCTGTTGAAGAAAAACCTAAAAAGGCTAAAAAATCAACAAAAGCTAAAAAATCAGAAGAAACAGCAGAAGTAAAAGAAGAAGAAACAAAAGCTGAAGCTGAAGTAACAGAAGAAGCACCTGCTGCAGAAGAAAAAGAATCTACTGAAGAATAAGAGGAAAAGATGACAAGAATAGCTATTGATGCAATGGGCGGAGACCATGCACCTGCTGAGATTGTAGCCGGTGCCGTTTGGGCTGCTCAAGAATATGGCGTTGCGCTTGATCTTGTTGGAAAAGAAGATGAGATTAAGGCTGAATTAGACAAAATTGCTAAAGTTGGCGGTATTTATTCAGATTGTGGTAAAAAAGGCCGCAAACGTAAAGTTAAAATCGATTTGAATAATATTGATTATATGATTACACACGCATCTGAAGTGATTGAGATGGGTGAAGCAGTTGGTCAAGCTATTCGTAAGAAAAAAGACTCATCTATTGTACAATCTGTTAAATCTGTTGCAGACGGTCGTTCAGACGGTGTTGTTGCAGCAGGTTCTACAGGTGCTGCTATGGCATCCAGCTTGTTTGGTTTAGGCAGAATTAAAGGTATTACAAGACCTGCTATTGCAGTAACTCTACCTACTGTTGCAAAACCTATCGTTCTTATTGATGGTGGTGCAAACAGTGACTGTACTGCTCAAATGCTTAAACAATTTGCAGTAATGGGTGCAACTTATTCTAAAAATGTTTTAGGAATCGAAAATCCACGTGTTGGTGTGCTTAATATCGGTGAAGAGGCTGAAAAAGGTAATCCTCTTGCAAAAGAAGCTCACAAACTTTTGGAAGAAGATTCTGAAAATATCAATTTTGTTGGAAACATTGAAGGAAAAGAGATTTTCCTTAGCAAATGTGATGTTGTTGTATGCGACGGTTTTGTCGGCAACGTTGCTCTTAAGGTTACTGAAGGTTCTTCTTCAATGCTTTTCCACATGCTTCAAGCAGAGTTTAAATCAGACTTCATTGGTATGATTGTAGGCTTGCTTGCTAAACCGTTTATGAGAAGAATTTATAAGAGAATCAATTATGAAGAATTTGGTGGTTCTCTATTGTTGGGAGTAAGAGGAATTTCTGTTATCGCTCACGGACGCAGCCGTGCTTATGCTATCAAAAATGCCATAAGAGTAGCAAAAGAAGCTGTTGAAACAGGTGTTAACAAGAAAATTTCAGAATTTATTGAGGGCTAGAGATGACTAACAATTACATTCCTGTAAGAATTGCAGGTGTCGGTTATGGTATTCCAGAAACCGTGATTACTAATGATGACTTAACAAAGTTGTATGACACATCAGATGAATGGATTTATTCACGTACCGGTATCAAAGAAAGAAGAGTTGTATCAGGTAATCAAACTGCTATTGATTTAGGGTTTGAAGCAGCTCAAAAAGCTTTAGCAAAAGCTAATATCAAACCTGAAGAATTAGATTTGATTATTGCTGCATCATCTGCTCCTCCACAAATGTATCCTGCATTAGCATGTCATATTCAATCAAGATTAGGTATTGAAACAGATATTCCTGCTTTTGATATGACAGCAGCTTGCTCTGGTTTGATTTACGGAATGCAAGTTGCAAGAGGTTTTATTAACTCAGGTATCTATAAAAATATCTTAATTGTTGCAACAGATAACAATACAAGATATCTTGATTGGTCAGACAGAGCAACATCTATATTATTTGGTGACGGTGCAGGGGCTATGGTTCTTACTCCGGCAGAAGACGGTGTTGATGATATTTTAGCTATTGACATAAAAGCTAAAGGTTCTATCGGTGAAATGATTTATAAAGATACTGTTGGACAAAATTGTCCTTTAGTTGAACAAGCTGAAGAAAAAGACAGATTCATTCACATGAACGGTAAAGAAGTTTACAAGTTTGTTGTAAGAATTTTACCACAATATATTGAAGACTTAATTGCTCAAACAGGTATGAAAGCAGAAGATATTGACTATCTAATACCTCACCAAGCAAATCTTAGAATTATTCAAGCTGTTCAAGAAAGACTTGAATATAACGATGAAAAAGTTATTACTAATATCAAATACTATGGTAATACATCAGCTGCATCAGTACCTATTGCACTTGCAGAAGGTGTTGAAAAAGGTACTGTAAAACTTGGTTCTACTGCTATCCTTTGCGGATTCGGTGCAGGTATGACTTGGGGCGGTGCTGTCGTTAGATTGAGAGAAGGAATTTGCTAAATTAGTGACTAGGAAATTGGTGACTAGGTGATTAGGAAATTTAAAATTATAACTTATTCACTTTTGCAAAGCAAAAAAGTCACTTATTCACTTTAAAAAAAGGAGTAAGAGAAAATGATAAAGAAAATAGCATTCTTGTTTCCAGGACAGGGGGCACAAGCAGTAGGTATGGGTAAAGACCTATATGATAGTTCTGCTTCTGCAAAAAATGTTTTTGATAAAGCTGATGAAATACTAAATAAGAGTATTACAACTTTATGTTTTGAAGGACCAGAAGAAAATTTAAAACAAACAGTTAATACTCAACCTGCAATAGTAACAATGTCTATTGCAGCATTAGAAAGTTTAAGAGAAAATTTGGACATTACTCCTGATTATGTTGCAGGTCACAGCTTGGGTGAATATTGTGCAATGTATACAGCAGGTGTTATGTCTTTAGAAAACACTCTTAAAGCTATTCAAAAAAGAGCTGATTTGATGGGTGAAACTAAGGGCGGAAGCATGGCTGCTGTTTTAAATGCAACAGAAGAACAATTAAAAGCAGGTCTTGAAGAAGGTTCTAAAGTTGGTTACGTTGATGTTGCTAACTATAACTCACCTGCACAAGTTGTTATAACAGGTGCTGAAGATGCAGTTAAAGTTACAAGTGATTATTTGTTAGCTAACGGTGTTAGAAGGGTTGTTCCTCTAGCTGTTTCAGGAGCATTCCACTCTAAGTTTATGGAAAACGCAGGTAACGAATTTGCATCATTTATTTCAGATTTAGAACTTAATAATGCAAAAATGCCTGTAATCACAAATGTTGATGCAGCACCAACAACAGATAGTGCTGATTTCAGAGAAAAAATGCCTAAACAAATTTATT
>JAMPEO010000207.1 GCA_023665105.1 Candidatus Gastranaerophilales bacterium
AGAGAAAGTTTCAGGACATCTTCTTGATGGTATTAAACCGCCGTAAGCTAAGGTATCAAGAGATAATATTATTGCGTCGACTTCCGGAATTTTATTTAACCAGCTGTATAATTCTGTAATTTTTGCATTATGCGTTAAACCGCCAAGCATATTTCTTGGTGGAATATATAGCTCTAAGTCTTTGTCTATTTTTGCAATTTCTTTTGCAAGATTGTAGCAGACCGGTCTGTTATCTATTGGAACAAAACATATTTTCATAATATTTATATTATAGCATTAAAGAATAAAAAAAAGGATGCGAATGCACCCTAAATATCCAACTATCACAAATCAATTTATATTTTAAAATTTATTTATTATAGGCTGCCGCCCCATAATGATTCAGAACCAAAAGCAGCGTGTTCTTTTGATTCAACAGATAACTGTACGCTATTTGGTGTGAATACAAAAACAGTATCGCCAACTTTTTGAGGAGCACCGCCTAAAGCGAAAGCAGCACCGCAAACAAAGTCAATAGTTCTTTGAGATTGTTCTTTGTCTAGCAAGTGTAGATTTAAAACAACTGTTTTTTGGTCTAATAATTGTTTAACAATTTGAGTTGTATCGCCGAATGAGCGAGGCTCAATAATTCTTACTTCGTGTCCTTTGTAGCTAGGATGTTTTACAACGTTAGTTTCTTCTGAAGATACTCTTGTAGAGTATGTAGCAGGTTTTCTTACTGCACTTCCTTCATAAGAATATTCGTCGTTTCCACCAAAATCAAATACGCCATCGGCATCTTCATAGTCGCCGTTAGAACCTGTTAAGCTGTCAGTTATCCAACCTACAATGTTGCTTACTTTCTCTCCTAATGTCATCTTTCCTCCAAATTTATTCATCAGTTAAATAATAGTCTTCCAATACGTATCATTGTTGCCCCGTTTTGGACAGCAATTTTATAATCATTACTCATTCCCATTGATAATTCCGTTAAATGCAAAGCGTAATCTTTGTTTAGTTTTTCTTTAAGAGTTTGAGCTTTTGAGAAAACTTGTTTAAGTTCTTCGTCATCTGCTCCAAACGGTGCCATACACATTAGTCCGATTATGTCTATCCCTTGCAAGTTTTTAAGCTCTTCTATATCTTTTTCAAGTTCTCTCTCTTCATATCCAAACTTTTGGACTTCCCCTGAAATATTAACCTGCAATAGAACTTTTTGAATCTTGTTATATTTTTCTGCACTTGCTGAAATAGCTTGTGCAAGATGTAAAGAATCAACAGACTGTATGTAATCAAAATGTTTTACAACTCTATCCGCTTTATTTGTTTGAAGATGTCCTATGAAATGAAAATGACTTTCTTTTTTTATTTCTTCAGGTAATGATTCAATTTTTGAAATTGCATCATTTGCTCTTGATTCGCCAAAATCTCTTAGCCCTGCTTCAAACGCATCAAGTATTGCGCTTTTGTCGTAGTACTTTGTTACTGCAATTATTTTTGGTGTATAAGGTTCGATTTCTTTTGTTAAACGTAGAAGATTTTTCTCAACAATACCATTTGCCATGACCAACTCCTCTACACTTGTTCAATTATATCTTATCGCCATGTATAAGACAAAATTTTTGTTTGAGTGTGTTTGAGCGTGTTTCCTAACATGTCTGAAACCCATGCTGTGCATGCATTAGAGCATGATGGATTTTTATGAAGTTTTGTTAAGTTTTACACTCTTTTCGGGTATTCGGTACACTTTTTATGAAAAATATTTCATAAAAGGCATGCTTTTACCCTTTTGAAGTTTGATTAGATTTGTGAATATTTGAATCAGTCCCCTAACCTCTCTCCAGTCATAATTTACTATATTTGTACTATTTTAAACATCATTTAAATGGATGATTTTTCTAATGTGTCTTCAACTTTGAAAAAGATGTTTGTAACGAATTGTAAATTGTATCAATCTATTTTCTAAAGTTTTTACTGAAATGTCCGTCATACATGGGGTAAGGAATAACGGATTAGGGATCCGATTAAGGAAAAATAGGAGTACATTATGGGTTTAGCATCATCACAAGCCAGATTGCTTACTTTGACATCAAGAATGCACCAGATTGAATATAAGGCTGCAAAATTAGAAGCTCAAAAGTTACAAATGGCAAATGAATCAGCAAGAGTTTATGAAGATTATTTGGATGCTTTAGAGGCAACTAAAGTTCAATACAAATATATTACAACAGATGGTTCGGTTGCTTATCAAGATATCAATCATTATGAAGATTTTATTACAGCAGGTTATGCGATTGATTACAAAGGTGTTATTTATGATGGCACTGCAGGATATCGTGATGATAAAGGTAATGGTATCAATGTTACAGCGTTAACTGCTGATGAAGCTCAAGCAGCATTGGGTGCAGATTATGATGCTGCTAAAACATATTATAAATTTGTAAGTGGCGATCTTTCAGGATATGTAACAGCTGATGAGCTTGCAAAAGCTACTCCTGCAGGTGCAGATATTACTACAACTGCTGGGGCTACAATAAACGTTAAGACTGTTACAAATAACTATGCTCAGTTATGTGCAGATGCGTTTGGTGCAGATATTAACAACCCTCCTGCAAATGTTTCAGAAGTTATCACTAATTTAATCAATACAGGTGATGTTACTCTTGTTCAAAGACGTAATGACAATACATTTGCTCAAGAAACTGATATCGATTTTGCACAATACGAAACAAGTGTTGCAACTAATACAGGTTTGAGAGAAAACCCTGATGAAGTTGAATTGAAAAAGGCTGAAGCTAAATATGAAGCTGATATGAAGAAAATCGATATGAAAGATAGAAAATTCGACCAAGAATTAGCAGCAATGGAAACCGAAAGAAATGCTATCAAACAAGAAATGGAAACATTGAAAACAGTAGCAAAAGACAACGTAGAAAGAACATTCAAGTTGTTCGGTTAATCATTAGCCTAAAACAAAGTAAGCTTTTGGTTAAAACAGAAAGGAGTATATTAAAAAATCCAATAGCTGAGAATATTTATAAGTTAGTTAAGTTAATAAAAGAATTTATTCAAATTTATACATTTACCACAGATTATTACAATCAAAACTTTGTAAGCGGGGTGAATGCCCCGCAGACAAAGTTGAGAAATTACGGATTGCATCAGGTTCAATATTATAATCTGATATCCACACAAAAATTTTCCTAAAATTTCCTATAATTCCTTTTCTTATTCCTAATAAACGCCACCTGTCAAAACAAGTGGTCTTTTTTTTTGCTTGTCTGAAAGTTGGTAATGAATTTTACAAATGTTTTGAAGGACTATGTAGGATTTATGTAACGTAAAACTCAACAGTACTGTTACTTTGAACTTGTTTCAGAGTCTGTTTCCTTGCGTACGGAGGTTAGATGCTGAAATTGTCTTTGATTATGTTGGAGTATGGTGTAATTTTTTGCACTAAAATTATTTTATTTATTATTATTTTGTTCATTTCTTTCTTTTTAATTGCGACGCAAAAAGAAGCGGATTGTCGACA
>JAMPEO010000208.1 GCA_023665105.1 Candidatus Gastranaerophilales bacterium
TAGCCTGTCCGTATGTTCTAGGATTTTCTAAATCAAGTTTTTCATTAGGAATCTCAAACAACCTACCTTTATACCCCACAACTTCCGGATAAGTTGATGATTGATGTTGAACATTTATAACGGCATGTTTATTATTACGCCTAATTACAGAATACATTTGGTTTAATACTTGTCCATGAGTAAAAGAATAGTTTTTCGTTCCAGGACTCAAACAGGCATGAGTAACCCCCTCCGGCATAAAATGTTTTACCATAAAATCTAGTGTTTCTTTCTTTTCATCAGGAGAAGCATGATATATAAAATGCGTATTTGTATCTTTATTAAACAAATACATTACTGAACAGTTAAAAACACTTGATGTTGATAAAGGTTTATCTGCTGTAGATTTCAAGAAACAATGCGGAGCACCGCTGGTATTAGTAGACATACCTTGTTCAATAACTTTTGCATGTTCAGATTGTGGAATAGCCTCAAAGAAACTTGTTAAAGGTAGTGAGCCGTCACATACAGACCCGAATTCACCGGGTTTCATTTTTCTTATACAGCTTATACCTTCTGTAAAAGGTTCACAAACTGTTTTTCTGATAAACATATCCTTACTTCCGCTAAATGAAATCGGTGATTGAACCGAATAATTATTAGTTTTAATTCTATTGGCAGGGGATAATAGAGATATATGTTGATTGTAAGATAATATATTCATAATTTTATTCTGTAATCTATAATATTATTTAATAGGCGGATTTGCAGGAATAGTAATAGGAACAAGTATTTTATAATTTTTCAAATGACCTGCTTCTTGCAAATGATACGCCATAATTGTCGCAAAGTCGAGCATTTGCCCGTTGAATGCACTTCTTTCAAAATCGTATACATCAAATACATACGCTGTAATATTACCTTTATCATCTTTTTTTGGATTCATTACAGACACATTATGGAAAGTTGCATACGCATCATAACCGTTTTTAGGGTCGCTATCTGCATTAAGAGAAACGCACATTTCTTTTACTCGTTTTACAGGTGGCTGATTAGCCCATTCTCGTAATGTATTTTGCATAGTCTCATTTTCCTGAAGCATTCTGGCATGCATACCATTTTCTTTAAATTCAACAACAGGAAGTTTTTCCATATAATGTTCTAATTGATATCCAGGAACATCATCTTTAATTTCTGATATTAAACCTTCCAATTTTTTACCATTAGAAGTCCAATATTCTGCAGTTTTTACATTTTCCGGATTAGATAATGCTATATCCATACATATTTGAGAACACGGTATATTCTTCTTTTTACTAATAGTACTATTTACATATTTTAAAACATCAGATAGAGAACCCGGTGGTAATTCATTAAGCAATTCTTTCAAATCAGAACCTGATTTTTTTGAGCAATCATAAAGATAGTCAAATAATCTTTTTGAATCAACATGTTCTTTTCCTAATGCCATAGAAGTCACGTCCGAAAGAACATTATAAGTACTCTTCGGGTTATCTAAAGCGAATTCAACAGTATGAGCAATACCATTACAAGTTGATTCTGTAACATGTAATGCACGAGCACAATCCTTATATATAGTTTTTCCAGAATCAATTCCAACCAGTTCAAGCCCCTCTTTGGCAATCTCTTTTCCGCCATTATATAATGTTCTGCATTCAATCGGAGAACAAATTGCTGCCAATGCCAATAAAGAACTCATTACCATATTGTTTTTGGCTTTAATAGTTTTTGCCTCTGCTATCGGATATAGACTTGAAGGACGAGCAGCCTTTTTGCCTACAGAGGTAAATATAGGATTGAATACACGCATTACTACACCTTTCGATACATATAAAAAGATTTTAAATTATCGAAAATTTACAAAAAAGCAGGCATTATTAATAATTATTTACAAAAGTAATGTTCTTGTATATTAAACGATGCTTGTCCATATCGACCAAAACTCTGATCAATAAAATTTATATTTGGTAATTCAAAAAGTTTTCCTTTATATCCAACAATTTCAGGATATCTTGAAGACTGATGATAAACATTAACAACGGCATCTCGATTGCTATCTTTTATAGAACTAAACATAGTTTTTAAGCTATATCTATGAATGAAAGAATATCTGCTATCACCAGGAGAAATACAAGCATGAGTAAAGCCTTCCGGCATGAGTTCTTTTATAACCGCATCATATTCGTCAAGAGAGGTCGATGGTGCTGCATGATACAAAAGATGAGTATTTGTATTCTTATTAAACAAATACATTACAGAACAATCAAACACACAAGAAGTTGAAAACGGTTTATCTGCAGAGCCTTTTAAATAACTATTAGCAATACCCTGCTTATTAGTAGATAAGCCACGTGCCAATACATTTAACCTTTCATCTTTTGATAGAAAGTCATAAAAAAAGTTTTTCAATGGTACGGAACCATCACAAACAGAGCCATAAAATCCTTGACGTACATTGTTAATAGATTGAACGCCTTTTGATAAAACCTCTTTATTACACGAACGTATAAAAGCATCATTAGCACAACCAAAAGAGATATTTTGTTTTTGTGCCTTTTTATTAAATAAACCATTTGATAATGAATTAGCAGATGGATAATTATATGTATGTTGAATATTCATTACAATGGTAATAACAATCGTAAATTTATTTTTTGCGTAATCTACAAAATAAATATACAAAAATTTACTAATATGTATAATACTTAATTTTTTGTTATACTATATAATAAATCAAAGTTTATTAGGGATATTATAGAGGTAATTTATGAATAAAAGTCAATCAGTAGGAATGTATGTAGTACTGGGTATAATGGTATTGGCATTCGTTTCAATGTTATTTTCAGGTTCAACAACGCAAACAACAGACCTGTCATATACAACATTTGTACAAAAATTACAGGCTGGAGATATAAAAAGTGTTCAAATTGATGGTAACTCTTTAATAGCTATTCCGGTGAAACAACCCGAAGCGAAACAACATAGTTCAAAATATGAAACGCTTATGGGTGCACCTTCTACAGCACCTACAGTTCAATATCACGTTTTGGTTCCAAATTCAGCAGATTTAATGCATAAATTAGAACAAGCAAAAGTTGATATAAGTGTTAAAAAGCCAAGTGAATCATCACAAATGTTAGGGCTTTTAGGTTCGTTGATACTACCATTATTATTCATAATATTCCTTGTTGTTATGGCAAAAAGCATACAATCAGGCGGTGCTCAAGCAATGTCTTTCGGCAAAAGCAAAGCAAAAATGCTATTAGATAGTAAAGTAAAAACAAAATTTGAAGATGTTGCAGGTATCGATGAAGAAAAGAAAGAGCTTGAAGAAATTGTTGATTTCTTAAAACATAGCGATAAATATATCAAATTAGGAGCAAAAATACCTAAAGGTGTACTTTTAGTAGGGGCACCAGGTACAGGTAAAACGCTTATGGCAAAAGCAGTTGCAGGTGAAGCAGGAGTTCCGTTCTTTTCTATAAGCGGTTCTGATT
>JAMPEO010000209.1 GCA_023665105.1 Candidatus Gastranaerophilales bacterium
TATCTCCGATTATTCGGCAAGTTTTATATAGTATAAATTATTTTGCCAACGTAAATCTACATATTTAACTTTTTTATTTAAAATTTTAACTTTTGGGAGGATTGAAGGCAATCCGTTAATTTTTTTCAAGGTATCTGGATATGTTGCAGCTGAAATAGAGCCAAGTTTTATTTTAACTGTAGGTATTTGCACATAAATATCATCAGGATTTCTTAAGTCGATATATTGTACAGGCTCTTTTGACGCTTGTTCAATATCTTTTGCAATAGTTAAAATAAACTTGATTTTTGCTTCATCAAATTTTACTGCTCCGCTGCACGAACCGTATGTTAACACTTTAACAGTCTTGAAGTATGGATTTAATGGAAGATAAGCTCTGCCTATTAGTTTGCCATCTTTTGTGTAAAACGCTATTGGTGGAACGTTTTCATTTGGTGCTATAGTGATAGCAGGTTCTCTTTCTTGTACAAGTATTTCAATACGTGCAGGAAGCCAAAAACGCTTGATATAAACATCTTGAATCGGTGTTATTTCTAAAATCGATTTTTTTATATCATCTGTTTTCATTAGAAATATAGGACAAGTCGGAACTTCATTTTCTTTGACAGCTTTTAATATTCGTTCCGATGGAACAATATAATTATTTTCAATTTTTATAGATGTATTATTTAAGCTTTCAAATGCATGTGGATTTAATTTCCAATATTTTAGTCTAACAATCAGATAACAAAGGCAAACTAAGAATATGATAAGAAATAATCTTGAAAAGAATAATACAAGTTTAATATTTTGTTTAGATTTTCTAACGTTGCGTTTTAGTTGTGCTTGTTTACGCCTTCTCGCAACTTGAAATCGGCTGACTTTGTTATCAGCATCTTCTTCAAATATTTCGTTATTATTGTTATTAAACTCGAATTCTTCAGACATTATTTGTTAAGACCTGCACTTTTTAAAATAAGTTCTACCAGTTCATCATAAGAAATTCCCATAGAAGCAGACTGGGCTGGTAAATCACTTGTATCAGTCATTCCTGGACTTGTATTTATTTCAAGTATATAAGGAATGTCATCAACAATATGAAAATCAATTCTGCTAACACCGCTGCACGCACATGTATTAAATGCTTTTATAGCATATTTTTTTACTTTTTGTGTCATTTCTTCTGATATTTCAGCAGGTAGAATGAAATCTGTCATACCTTTTGTATATTTTGCTTCATAGTCATACCATTCGTTGTGAGGTCTAAGTTCTAGAATATCAGTTGCAAAAGCTTCACCATCTTTTTCAAGAACTCCAACTGTAGTACTTATACCAACTTTATATTCTTCTATTAATATATCTTGGTTAAACTGTGATGCATCAAATATTGCTTTTACCAGTTCGTCTTGAGAGTCGACTTTACTCATTCCGAAACTAGAACCTTCACAAACAGGCTTAACCATGAGTGGATAAGATAAATCTTTAGTTTTTTCAAACAGATTATCACCTTTTGTTACACAAACAGACTTAATAAGCGGAAGATTAGCGTCTCTAAGGATTTTTTTAGTATATTCTTTGTTCATTGCTATAGCACTAGACATAACACCGCAACCTGTGTAAGGTATTTTCAAAAGCTCTAACAAACCTTGAATACATCCATCTTCACCATATTTCCCGTGAAGAGCAATGTATGCTACATCGTAGTTTTTTATTTTAGCGGCTATATTTTCATCAACCTCAACTAATTCAGCATTACTATAACCGAGTCTGAGTAATGCATCAAAGCAGTTTTTCCCAGATCTCATTGATATTTCTCTTTCAGAAGAGAAACCACCACATAATACAGCTATTTTTGAGTCTTTTTGTATATTTGTTTGCATATTTCTTCCTCACGTTTATTCTTTTTACCTATAAAACGAATTTCAGGTTCAAGTTCTATGGTATATGTTTCTTTTACTCTTTTGTACATTTGATATATCAATTCAAGTATATCTTCAGATGTTCCATTTTCGGTATTAACAATAAAGTTTGCGTGCTTTTCCCATACTTTAACACCGTTAACGCTTAACTCTTTTACACCTGCTTTATCTAATAATCTTCCGGCTGAATCATTTTCAGGATTCTTAAATACGCTGCCGGCATTTGGTGTAGTTAATGATGGTTGAATATTTTTTCTAAACTCTAGATTTCTATCCATAAGTTCTTTTATTGACTCTTGAGAAGATTTTTTTAAATCAAACTCCGCGCCGAGTAATATGTATCTGCCATTTTGTAATATAGAATGTCTATAACTGAACTCCATTTGTTCTTTCTCGAAAAATACAACTTCTTTAGTTTTTGTATCATATAAACAAGCTTTTGAGAATGTATCAGATATATTTTGTCCGTGTGCACCGGCATTCATATAAACATTTCCACCAATAGAACCGGGAAAACCTATCATAAATTCAAAACCGCTTAAACCAGAGTTATATGCAGTTTGTGAAGCACTAGGACCTTTAACTCCGCAAGCTGTAATAATTTTTGTGCCTCTAACCATTATTTCGTTCATTTTTATGGTAGAAATAATAGTTCCATCAAATCCCGCAGACGAGAAGATAATATTAGAGCAAGCACCTAATACGATAGGATTTTTAACTGTTTTAAGCAGATAAATGAATTCTTGTTGGTTTGTCGGAAAATATACTTGCTTTACATTTCCACCAACTTTAAACGTTGTCATATTTGAAATTTCGTAATTTTCTTTTAATTCAATATCCACTATAAACCTTCTTTCACATTGATAAGCTCTTTTGCGAGATTTGTAATTGTGCCGGCACCAAGTCCTATTACTACACAATCTTCTTCTAGGGTTGGTAATAATTTTTTGGCAACATCGTTCATTGAACCTGAAAGATATTCTGCATTTTTGATTTCTTTTGTAAAAATATCAGAGCTTATACCTTCAATAGCGTCTTCCGAAGCGGCATATACATCAGTAACAATTATTCTATCTGCAGATAGTAAAGAATCTTTGAAATCATCCCATAAGCTTTGCAGGCGTGTGTATCTGTGTGGTTGAAAGACAGCTACAACTTTTTTATTAGTAAATGATTTCATTGCAGATAATGTTGATTTAATTTCTGTCGGATGATGTGCATAATCATCATATACTGTTATATTATCAAGTTCTGCAACCTTTTGAAAACGTCTTCCCATACCCGTAAATGTTTCAAGATGTTTTGCTACTTTTTTGATATCAATATTATCTTGATGCAATGCTGAAAGAACAGTTAATGGACCCGATGATTTTGATCTTACTAGGAGCAAGTGCCTTTTCTGCAGTTTTAAATGAGTGGACTGAAGCAATTGTGATTAGTTTGATTGTTGTTTTGAACGCAATTATCGGCATTGTTCAAGAGAAAAAGGCTCAGTCATCTTTAGCTTCTTTGCGTCAGATGAATGCACCAATGGCTCATGTAATTCGTGATGGTCAAGAA